>NZ_JBAPXX010000098.1:0-36353 GCF_049284435.1 Acinetobacter sp.
GTGTGGCAGGTGGCGGGAAACTGCCCAACATCAGTAATTTGGCATTGGGTGGTAAAAATGGCGATAGCGGATGGGTTTCAATATCAGACATAGAATTAACTAAATTGAGAGATTTCAACTATTTTAGAAAGTCTTCCGAATCTTGCCAGCCACTTCCTGTCCCCAAAGTGTATAAACTTCCTTACTTGGATGAAAACCATCTGCAGCCATTTGTAAATTCATGGCACGATACTTCTTAATATCGTATTCAATCCATTGCATATTCACTTGCTGATTCACAAATTTTTCCAGTTGCAAATTCATGTGTTTAGCATATTGGCCAAATAGCCAGGCCAAAGGATTCGGTAGCGCCGGGAACATATTCATTGGCGGCACACCGGTAGCAATGATCAGTTTCGGACTAAATTTTTGCTGGATTTTGCTATAAAGCTGTTCCTGTTTCTGAATCCAGACCTCGGCAGGCATCAGTTTGGTCACATCATTGACGCCAACCGACGTGACGATTACATCATAATGCTGGACTTCCATCTGGTCCAAAGCACGAATCACTTTTGAGCTGGTATCGCCAGTTTTGGCCTGTAATTTCCAGTCAATTTCAAAGTTATTTTTTAGCTCATGCAGAATTGCTCCCAGTAATGCATCATCCTGATGTTCGACTCCTACACCTGCCGCTGCGGAGTCTCCTAAAATGAGCAGAGAAATTTTTTTGCCTGTTCCAGTTCGGCCTTCGCGTTTTCCCTGTGGTTCAGGCAACTTCAAGGTATTTTTCTTGACGCGATTACCCTGAATGACAAGTGCAGGAATTAAGGCAATGGTGGCAGCTTTCAGCAACATAGCGGGCTAATTTATATAGAGATATACTTAATTTTACCTGAGTTTATTCTTTTGAACTATTTCTTCAGCAGCCATTTTAAATGAATGTTCACCTAAATTTGACTGAGATAGGAGTCTTGTAAAATACAGGCTTATATATTTTTGCCATTGGGTAAATCACAAAGGATGAATATAAAAAATCCCGCTTTAAAACGGGATTTTTTATGAAAATCAAAACTTAGATTTTATAGTTATTCCAGCGATTCATACGCTTGAAGGTTCCCACATCATTAAAACGCACACCCACTTCTTTCATCACTTTATGCGCCGTTTTGGATGTCAGTTGACGGATATAAAATGGCTCTTTGACCACAAAATGATGAATCGCATGGGTCGAACCAAAATTACAGCAGAATAACTGGAACGGGACCATCCACCATGGATTGAGCACTTGGGTTTGTTTGATCACATCACGTGGATCAATATCGCCATAATAATGCATATTTGAACTGACAAACTGCAAGCTAAAAGAACGGATAAAGTTCGGAATCACCCAAATGACTGCCAGCAGATTTACGATCGGCATGGCGTCGACAATGCCTTGCGACCAGAGCATCTCATAACCGAATAGCGGTGCAACTGCATTTAAACCATGAAAGACCACAAACAGATAGCACAATCCATAGTAAATAATGCTGAGGGGTAAAAAGCCAAATAACTGAGAAATCATGGCAATTTTACGTTCTTTTTCAGGCTGTTTTTCCAGAAAAAGATGAATCATTTTAAACATCTGAAATGGACGCAAATACACTGACATCAACTGGTCACTAATCACCAGAATTCGGCGAATGCCCCAAGGCATACCATTACTGATGCCACGTTCTTCCAGGTCATGTTCAGTGCCTGAATATTTATGATGATGCAGATGTAAACGACGACGTGCCCATGGACTAATCGTGTTTGGACGTGCCAGCCAGACCAGTGCCAGCATCACATGATGTGCCCAAGGTGTTTTTTTGAAATACATATAATGAATCAGGTCATGTTCCAATTCATGCGTCAATGACGCAAAAATTGCAATCAGGAGAATGGTGAACCATGCTGAGAGATAACCGGTTCCATATGCTACCGCGCATGCAATCATGCCTGCCCAGGCAAAGCCTAAAATACTCGCACCGATAAAGTTCTGATGTTTGAGTATGGGATAACGAGCACGCACATCTTCCCCGGCCTGAGTAACGATACTTCTGACCTTGGAGATTCGCTGCTGGTCAGTCATATCCGCAGATGTAGACATATGGACAACCTTTAATTTCTGAACGGTTGTACATTAAAGGAAATTCTAAAAAAGAGAAGTTATCTTTCTACTTTTAGAGTGAGTATGTCTAAGTTTTGGACAGTTTGGAAAAGTTCTTAAAATTGGCGAAAATTAGGAAAAGTTAAAGATGGTCTTTCTCATGAAATGAAAATTTAAAAGTAATTGATTTCATTGATAATTAATCGAGAAAATAAAAACATAATTTTTGATAATTTAAAAATTCATATTAATAATCAATATATTACAATTTATAGTGTTTCTATTTCTGGAATTCCCAAGCTATTCATTTTTTAAGAAGGATAGATTCAGAAATTTTTGATCTGGTTAATCAACTTGAATTGAATTTAAAATTTCCTCAACCCGTCATCACAATAAAAAGAGAAGCGCTCTAGCTTCTCTTTTTATATATTTAAGAGCGCTTTTAACCTAACTTATTCACCAGTTTAAGTGGTAATACTTTCATGGCTAGACCCAATGGTAACCAAGGCCATTTCGGTACATAGGCTTTCACTGGCGCTTTTTCAATTTCTGCTGCCAATAAACGCGAACCGGTTTTTTCATCGACTTCAAAAGGTAGCTTTTTCGCACCTTCATTAATTTCAGTCCGAATATATCCTGGGAAAATGGTGGTCACTTTTATTGGCGTATCAATCAGTTCAGCACGGATGCCTTCAGCTAGATGAGCGACTCCTGCCTTGCTTGCCCCATAAGCCGTTAAATGTTTTGGCATACCGCGCATTGCACTCATGGATGAAATCATCACCAGATGACCAGAGTTTTGTGCACGGAAGATTTCAACTGCAGCTTCACATTGTGCTAATGCCGAAATAAAATTGGTTTCAACCGTGGCTTTATTAATGGCAAAATTACCTTTACCAATCCGGCGGCCCTCACCGACACCAGCATTCACAATAACTCGGTCAATCGTGCCAAAATCCTCTTTAAAGGCACGAAACACCTCAAAAACCTGATCGTAATCGGTCACATCTAAAGTTTTGGCAATGACTTTAATACCATATTGGCTTTCCAGTTCCTGCTTTAAGGTTTCCAGACGCTCCAGACGACGTGCACAAATGGCCAGGTTATAGCCTTTTTTCGCAAATTCACGTGCCATACCGGCACCGATCCCTGAACTTGCACCGGTAATTAAAATTGTTTTAGCCATGTGTTTACCCTATTCCTTTATTTTTCTAAACTGTCATGATTCCGATATCGTCTTAAATCCAAGTCAATAAGTCTGGACGCTGTGCTTTAATAAAATGATGTTCATTTAAACTGAGTAGTTGTGGTTCATTACCCACCAGACGTAGTGTCGTGATACTGGTATTGGTAATCGCCCAGTTCAGGGCAAAGGTTTTCTCTGGGCTCAGTCCTAGAATTTTACCCACTGCAACAGAAATCACACCACCTGAGGTATAGACCACTGCATAACGCGGACGGCTTTTGGCCAGTTGGTCACACAGATTTTCTAAGCCGCTTTCCACGCGTGCTTTGAAACTTGGCCATGATTCATCATATTCATGGTGATAATCATCGCCAGTCCAGCGTGCAATTGCACCGCTAAAAATCTTGCTCAGATAATCCCGTGGATTTTCATGTTCTGATACATCCTGTTTGAGCAATTCAGGCTGATTAAAGCGTGGCTCATAACGCGCAAATACTTGCTGATGATTAAACTCATTCCAGGCGCTATCTGTCAGAATCTCGCTTTCCGGAAAACATTCATCCAGTGATAATTGCGCCGTCTGTTGATGACGCTGCATGGAGCCAGCCACCACATAAGGTGTTTCTTTCAGAATTTCATCAAAATAGCGGCCCAAAAGTTTTGACTGTAACTCGCCGTTGGGCGAAAGCTGGTCGTAACTTTCTGCGCCAAAAGAGGCCTGGCCATGCCGGATCAAGTAAATGGTAGTCATTTTGGCATTATCTCTTTAAATTTAAGCACATATTTTTGTGCAATCTCATTGGCTTCCAGTTTTTGCTTGCCAATCAGTTTTAAGGCACGAATATGCAAGGCATGAATCACCACCCAGAAATCCTTGAACGCCGGATTATTGGTCTGTTTGTGGTAATAACGATAATAGATCTGCTGGGCAATCACCGCGAGACGGAAAATCCCAAATACTTCATAAAATGCCCAGTTTTCCGGTTGCAGGCCGGTTTTTTCCAAGTAGTAATCTACGACCTCTTTACGGGTAAACATACCTTTTAGATTGGTCGGCTGACGACGAGTCGCTTTAAAAATGGCATTGTCGGTATCTTCCACCCAATAGGCCAAGGCAGAACCCAAATCCATCAGTGGATCGCCAAGGGTGGCCATTTCCCAGTCCAATACGCCAATCACTTCAGTCGGATTATCTGGATTTAAGATGACATTATCAAAACGCCAGTCATTATGAATGACACAGGTTTTCGAATCGGAAGGAATATTATCTTTAAGCCAGTTGCGTACATATTTAAACGATGGAACATTCAGCGTTTTGGCCTTTTCATAACGGCCATCCCAGCCTTCTACTTGGCGGCGACAATAGCCTTCACCCTTATCGAGATTTTCCAGTTCGGTCCCTTGATAAGGCACCTGATGCAGTTCGATGAGTTTATCAATGACATTTATACATAAAGTCCGGATATCGGATTCAGTGAGTTGCAGCTCAGGTGGCATTTTGGCGCGAGGAATAATTCCTTCAAGGCGTTTCATCACATAGAAATCACAGCCAATGACTGATTCATCTTGACAAAGTGCGACCATTTCAGGCACCACGGGATAATGTTCAGACAAGGCTTTCTGCACATGATATTCACGTGCCATGTCATGTGCAGATTTGGCTTTGGTTCCTTGCGGCGGACGACGTAAAATTAAATCGGCATTGGCATACTGTAAACGGTAGGTCCAGTTTGAAGCTCCACCTGAATATTGGGTCACTTGCACAGGGCCTTCAATATTCACATTTTGCTGAATTAACCATTTGGTGATGGCCTGTACATCCAGTTCTTCACCTTGACGAACTCTTCCACCAACATCAATAACCGCCATAATGTTTCCTTAAAATTTTTTAATACGTTTCAATCTTCTTGTTAAAAAACCAGATCACTTTTTGCGGCGAGTACTGTAGCCATGTTTTGCCAGTTCCAGTTTGGCAATCATGCCTTTATGCACTTCATCTGGACCATCCGCCAGACGCAAGGCACGTGCCTGAGCAAAAAATCCGGTCAATGGCGTATCCCGAGAGACACCGGCACCGCCGTGGATCTGAATTGCCATATCAACAACTTTTTCCAGCACACTTGGTGCAACAACTTTAATTGCAGAAATTTCAGTCAATGCAGCCATATTCCCTAAAGTATCCATTTTATAGGCAGCATACAAGGTCAAAAGACGCGCCTGATCAATTGCAACCCGGGCTTCTGCTACACGTTCCAGGTTGCCGCCAAGTTTTAAAATCTCTTTGCCAAATGCAGTACGACTCATGCCACGGTCAATCATCAGCTCCAAAGATTTTTCCGCAGCCCCGATGCAGCGCATGCAATGATGAATACGACCTGGTCCTAAACGACCTTGAGCAATTTCAAAGCCCTGACCGGCACCACCAATAAAGTTTGCTACCGGAACGCGGACATTTTCAAAGCTGACTTCGCCGTGGCCATGTGGAGCATCGTAGTCACCAAACACTGGCAGCATACGTTCGATTTTAACGCCGGCAGTATCTACCGGAACCAGAACCATCGAATGCTGATGATGACGGTCTTTTGTTTCATCTGGGGTATGCGCCATAAAAATAATGATTTTAGCATTTGGATCCCCCAGACCTGACGACCACCATTTACGGCCATTCAAAACAATCTCATCACGTTCAATCACCGCCGTTGCCTGCATATTGGTGGCATCACTGGATGCAACTGCAGGTTCAGTCATACAAAAGACCGAACGGATTTTTCCTTCTAAAAGTGGCATTAGCCATTGCTGTTTCTGTTCTTCAGAACCATAACGCCATAAAACTTCCATATTGCCGCTGTCTGGAGCATTACAGTTGAATACAGTTGGCGCAATCAGGCTACGGCCGGAAAGTTCCGCGATATGCGCATATTCCTGAACCGATAGGCCTTGACCAAGTTCTGTACAAGGAAGAAACATATTCCAGAGGCTTGCAGCTTTGGCTTTGGCTTTTAAATTTTCCAGTTCTGCAGGCCATTGCCATTTGGTCCAGTCCCCGCCTTGATTCAACTCATGAACCTGCTGCCAGAATTCAGCTTCTACCGGTTCAATTTCTTCAGCAATAAACTTTTTAGTTCTGTTCAAATAATCCTGTGCACGTGCTGACAGTTCAAACATTGATTCATCCCTCTTAATATTCTAATTCATACGCTTTACAACACCTTAACCCAAATTCTATTATGAACAAAATGATTTTAACCCATACAATATTATGCATAGTATTCATTCTAAAACCGTGATGGATCTTCGAAATTTCCATCGTATTGACATTAACCTTTATCCACTTTTTATTGCGATTTATGAGCAGAACAGTATTTCTAAAGCTGCACAGATTTTATCGGTTAGCCAGTCTGCTGCCAGTCATGCTTTACAACGTTTAAGGCAGCATTTACAAGATGATTTATTTGTACGCACCGGTAGCAAAATGCAGCCTACCCCGTTTTCAGAACAGATATATCCTGAAGTAAAAAAAGCACTTTTTGCGATTCAAAATATTTCGATTCAGCATCAGCAGTTTAACCCTGAGATGATCCAGAGCCTGAAAATTGCGGTTCATGATGAAATTGAGCCGATGATTTTCCCTAAACTGGTTCAGCACTTTCAGCAGCTTAGCCTCGATATTCAACTTAGCAGCATGAAGCTGGATCGTAAAAATATTGCAGCAGATCTGGCCTCTCAGCAGGTCGATTTCGTCATAGATCTGGAACAAAATATTGCTGAAAAAATCCAGTTTGAGCGCCTGGTACAAGATGAATTTGTAGTATGTACACAATTGACAGAAATGAGTGAACAGATTTATCTTGCCTCACCTCATATTGGCGTGTCCTCACGTCGTACTGGGGCTTTAGTTGAAGATATTTATTTAAATCGGAAACAGTATTCACGGCAGATTTTTTTACGTTGTCAGCATTATTCAACTGCACTACAAATTTTGGAGCAACAAAAGACAGCCATGCTGACTATTCCTAAAAATGTATTGGCACATTTACAACTGGCTGCTTGTCTGAATATTTTTAAAGTTCCTGTTGAACTGCCTGAAATTAATATGGGTATGTATTGGCATAAAGATTTGCAAGAGAATAAGAGACATCAATTTTTAAGAAGTGAAATTTATAAAATTTTTGCTTAGGCTATTTATAAGAAGCTATTAATTTGCTTAGGCTATTTGAAATATTAATTTTTGATGGCTGTGGATTTATCATATCAGTAGAAAAATTTGCTTAGGCTATTTTATTTGGTACAAAACTAAACACTGAGTGATTAGCTTTTAAGCCGTAGTGTGACTGGCTTTGCTCTAGAATGGCTCAACTTTTAGCTGTGATTTTACAGCTGGTTTTGCTGATTTGGATCTTGCCTTTGTTAAATCTCTCCACCACCTGGCAAATTGTGCTGGGCCTCGTACTGCTGTGTTTTTCTTATTATCTGCTGCATAAGATTACAGTTTATTTAAAAGATGTTTTCCGTCCTTTTAAGAAAGGCAAAAAATACTGGTGCCGTGTAAAAGCCGTAAGTGATGGTGATACCCTCACCTGCTACCGTTTTAACATCCGTCGCTCTGAGACCAAATTGCGCTTTGCTTTCGTCGATGCACCTGAATCATCACAAGCCTATGGCAAGGAATCGCAGCGTCTGGTCAAAAGCATGGTGAATAATAAAATGGTTAGGGTCAAGATAACCGACATTGACCGTTATGGCCGCTGTGTCGGTGTGGTCTACCGCTATCGAAAAAATATCAATGAAGAGATTGTCAAACGTGGTGCAGCGTGGGTTTATGAAGAATATATCAAGGATAAAAATCATTTACTCTATATGATGGAATTGCAAAATAAAGCCAAGAAACAGAAAAAAGGTCTTTGGAAAAGTAGCCGTCCTGTACGTCCAAGTGTTTATCGTAAGCAGGTAAAATCGTAAATTTGGTTTTATCAAAGATAAATTCCAAATAATAAAAAGTGATCAGGACATTCAGATCACTTTTTATTATTTATTTTAGTTTTACCGATTTAATAAGCCAAATGCATCAGCAAGCGGAATGCGCCGGCAATCAGGGCCAGCGTTAAAAATCCTGCCAGCCATAATCCTACAAACCATAATGCCTGTTTGCCTTTCATGCACGCTCCTTAATGATAGCCATCATCGCCGACCCTAACCTTATGCCGGAACACCCAATAGGACATACCGGTATAAATCACAATAATTGGAATTAGGATCAAGGCGCCAATTAATGCAAATAACTGACTATTTTCATGCGCTGCTGCTTGCCAGATTGTTACGCTTGGCGGGATGATATACGGCCATAGGCTGATCAAGAATCCGGTATAGGCCAAGAAAACCAGAACCAGCATATAGGTAAATGGGCCTAATTCACTGCGTCTTTTACAGGCACGTAAGGCCAGCCAGGTAAACAACAGAACCAGAATTGGAACTGGCATAAAATAGGTAAATTGTGGCTGACTAAACCAGCGTTCGGCAATCTGTGGATGGGTCAACGGCGTATAAATACTGACAGCACCCAATATGATCAGCAAAGCAATAATCAGCTTAGGCATCAGTTTAAACATTCGATCCTGTAAGTCATCTCCGGTTTTATAGATCAGCCAGCCACAGCCTAATGCTGCATAGAGTACCACCACACTGATTCCGGTGAAGATACTGAATGGAGTGAGCCAGTCCAGACTACCACCGACATAGACACCATTTCGGGTTTCAATCCCCTGAATATAAGCGCCTAAAATCATGCCTTGCAGGAAACTGGTGATCGCAGAACCACCGATAAAGGCTTTATCCCACCAATGTTTGCTGCGGTTTGCCTTGAAGCGGAATTCAAAAGCCACTCCCCGGAAAATCAAGGCAATCACCATCAGAATAATTGGCATATACAGCGCGGAGAGTACGGTCGAATAAGCAAGTGGGAAGGCTGCAAACAACCCTGCACCGCCCAAAACCATCCAGGTTTCATTGCCATCCCAGACCGGAGCCACGGTATTCATCATGACATCACGTTCATCCTGATGCGGAAAGAAAGGAAACAAGATGCCGATGCCCAGATCGAAACCATCGAGAATGGTATAAATCAATACACCAAGACCAATAATCACAATCCAGATTAATGATAAATCAATCATGTTTTATCCTCCTGATCCGGTTGTTCAGGAACTTCTTCAATACGTTCGCGAATACTACTTAATGGTCGACGCGAGGCTTGAACCACATCGCTATCTGATTCATGATCTGGTCGAGTATGAATAAATTCTGGACCTTTGTGCATCAGGCGTAACATGTAGTAAATCCCGATACCAAATACCACACAATAGACGACTACAAAAATAATTAGAGTCAGCCCCACCTGTTCAGCGGAAACCGGTGACAATGCATCCTTGGTACGCATGATGCCGTAGACTACCCAAGGCTGACGGCCGACTTCTGTGGTAAACCATCCCGCCAGCATGGCAATAAATCCGGAAGGTCCCATAATCAGGGCAAATCGGTGCAATGCACGGGACTCATAAAAGCGACCTCGGGTGCGTGCCCACGCTCCCCATAACGCTAATAACAGCATCAATACGCCGAGTCCGACCATAATTCGGAAGCTCCAGAACACCACCAGTGAATTCGGCCGGTCTTCAGGTGCAAAGTCTTTAAGTCCCGTAACCTTTCCATCCATCGAGTGGGTTAAAATCAGGCTACCCAAGTTAGGAATTGCAACTGCATATTTGGTTTCTTCCGCCTCCATATCTGGAATACCAAAGAGATATAAGGGCATGCCTTCATCATGATTGGTTTCCCAGTGCCCTTCCATTGCCGCCAGTTTTGCTGGCTGATGCTCAAGGGTATTAATACCGTGCATATCACCGACGATGACCTGTAAGGGCGCAAGTACCAGAAGCAGCCACATCGCCATGGAAAATGAGGTCTTGACCAGTGCATCACGACGGCCTTTGATCAGATGCCATGCGGCTGTAGCAGCGACCAGTAAGGCGGAAACCAGAAAGGCAGCCATGGCCATATGGGCCAGACGATAAGGGAAAGATGGATTAAACACGATAGCAAGCCAGTCTTGCGGAACAATCAGGCCATTTTCAATCGCAAAGCCTTGTGGGGTCTGCATCCAGCTATTGGACGATAAAATCCAGAACATGGAAATACAGGTTCCTATCGCAACCATCAAGGTCGAGAAAAAGTGCGCCTTTGGTCCTACTCGCCCCCAGCCAAATAACATGATGCCCAGAAAGCCCGCTTCCAGAAAGAAAGCTGTGAGAACTTCATAGGCCAGTAAAGGTCCAGTCACACTACCTGCCACCCGGGAAAACTCACTCCAGTTGGTTCCAAACTGGTAGCTCATGACCACACCAGAGACGACGCCCATCCCGAATGCCACAGCGAAAATTTTTACCCAGAATTTGAACAGATCCTGAAAAATTGGGTTTTGAGTCTTTAACCAGCGCCATTCCAGAATGGCCAGAAAGCTGGCCAAGCCAATAGAAATTGCCGGAAAAATAATATGAAAAGATACAGTAAAGGCGAACTGTATTCGTGCTAACTCTAATGCAGTTAAACCCAGAGTCATAAGCTTCACCTATGCATTGTTATTTGGCATCTTTGCCCTTCAATTTTTAAGTCATGAATTTTTCTAGTGACATGGCTAGCTTAGGCGTGGCTGTTATAAAAAGTATGTAGTCTTTTGTTGATTATTTTTTAATCAGGTTAAACTGTGTAAGCGCTGTTGGCAGAGAAAATATTGCTCTGAATAATTTTTTAAAACTCTTCTCTTGAGCTTTGAATAAAACAGGCGTAAATTAGGCCTAAATTTAGTTACCTAGGTTAACTAACCACATGTTTTCAGAATCTCCCCGACTCCGTACACTGCTATTACGCTGTGCACGCCTGATGAGTGATGAGATCAATACGATCTTGTTGTCATCCCAATTGAATTATTCCTTATGGCAGGTGTTATACGTCATCCAGTCAAAGCAACAATGCACGCTGGCAGATATTTCCAGTTATCTCAATGTATCCAAGCCCGGCATTACCAAGCGGATTCAGCAACTGGTTGAACTCGATCTGATTGCCCAACTCGAAACTGAAGACAAACGTCAAAAGCTGTTCAAGCTGAGTGAGCAAGGAATTGAGACCTTTGCCATGTGTTCCACCCAGATCGATGCATTTGAAGATCAGTTGCTTGAGCACATTGCATCAGATGATCTTGAAGGCAGCAAAAATACCTTAATGCAACTCATACAGCAGTTACATCCCTCATCTCAGGATAGACCTCAATGAGCCAAGAACAAGAAGCGCCTTTATGGACGCCCAATTTTATCCTGATCAGTCTGGTGAATTTCCAGTTGGTTCTGGTGTTCTATCTGCTGGTGATTGTGATTGTCGGCTACTCGGTTGCTGAGCTAGGTGCTTCGACTGCGCAGGCCGGTCTGGTATCGGGTCTGTTTATTGTCGGCACCCTATTCGGACGATTATTGATCGGAAAATTACTGGATCGTCTGGGCCTAAAAAATACTCTTGTCATTGGTTTGACTGGCTTTCTGCTCTTTTCCGGACTGTATATGATTCCGGCCAAGTTGGAAGTTTTATTGGGCCTCCGTCTGATACACGGTTTTATGATGGGTATGGCTTCTACTGTACTGGGTACAGTAATTGCACAGACCATTCCTGCGACACGGCGTGGTGAAGGAATTGGCTATTTCAGCATGAGCAGCACCCTTGGCACAGCGATTGGTCCCTTTGTCGGAATCTGGCTGATGACAAATTTTAATTATCAGGTAATTTTCATCTTTACCAGTATCGTTGCGCTCAGCTGCCTGATTTGTGGCTTGTTCATCCAGCCACCACGCCTTAAGGCAAGTCATTCGTCAACAACCTCTACTCCGCAAAGCACCAGCAGACTGGCTCAATATATTGAACCAAATGCGCTACCGATTGCGCTGATTGTGTTATTGGTGGCCACTTTTTATTCAGGCGTATTGTCCTTTATTCACTTCTACGCCAAAGACATCAATCTGGTCGAAGCGGCATCTTTTTTCTTCCTGATGTATGCCTTTGCCATTCTACTGTCCCGTCCTTTTACTGGCCCTTTAATAGACCGTAAAGGTGAAAATATCATTATCTATCCTGCCATTGTGATTATGGCACTGGGGATATTGCTACTCAGTCAGGCACAAAACTCTGTGATGTTACTCACTAGTGCAGCGTTACTCGGTTTTGGTTTTGGGAATATCCAGTCAGTGTGCCAAACCATTGCCGTGAAAAGTACTACATTGCAGCGAATGGGACTCGCAACCTCAACCTTCTTTATTGCCCTGGATGCCGGTCTTGGTTTTGGCCCGTATTTCCTGGGTATGCTGCTGGATCAGATCGGTTACCGTCAGCTTTATCTGTTCTCTGCACTGCTCACCCTGAGCTGTCTGGTCTGGTATTACCTACTGCATGGCCGTAAAGCAGGAAAAGTACAGTCTTCTCATTAAACGCTTTTAAAAGCGTCGGCTAAACCGGCGCCGGTATTCCAACGGCGTCAGACCGGTTTTTTTATGAAATAAACGGCGGAATGAACTTGGATCCTGATAGCCGACATTTTGCATAATCACATCCACAGCTTGATCGGTTTCTTCCAGTCGTTTACGTGCGGCTTCAATCCGGATCGCTTGTAGATACTGATTGGGCGGTATGTCTAAGGCTTGTTTAAAACGTCGAATCAGGGTCCGGCCGGTCACATTAAACTGTTCCGCGAGCTCATTTAAACTAAAATCTTCATGAAAATGCTGCTCTAGCCAGTTCTGGATTTTTTGTACCAGTTCATCATGGTGTGGCTGGCCAATATTCAGCAATGAATAAGACAACTGGCTATCACGGCGGTAATCAATTACAAAAGATTTAGCCGATTGCATGGCCACCTCAAAGCCATACCAGCGCTCAATCAGATGCAAACCTAGGTCAAACCAGGCCAGGCCTCCACCGGCACAATAGATATTCTGATCCCGGCTAATCATCAGATCGGCATTCAGTTTCACCTTAGGATAACGTGAACGAAACATTTCCTGAAAACCCCAATGCGTTGTTGCAACTCGGTCATCTAAAATGCCTGCTTCTGCCAGAAAAAAATTCCCGGTACAGTTCCCTGCAATTAAAGTCGCATCTGCATGTGCAGATTGTAAAAAATGAATCAGTTCTGAATTCTGTTGCAATACATCCTGAATCGGTGCAGCGATGGTCGGTACCACCAGAATATCTGCAGTTTGAATCTCTTGATAAGAAAAATGTGCCTGCAACTGCAGCCCATTGATACACCGAATCGGGTGTCCCTCCGGACTGGCGATACTCACCTTAAACAAGCGCTGTACATCCTGCTGCTGGATCCGGTTCCAGCTTACGCCAGCCATGGAAAATAAATCGACCACACCCGTAATGGCCGAAGCCAGAGCCCCATCAAAGCCTAAAATCACCACCTGTTGCATATTTTTCTATTTGTCACTTTTCA
The DNA here is from genome assembly GCF_049284435.1 of Acinetobacter sp. GTDB lineage: Bacteria > Pseudomonadota > Gammaproteobacteria > Pseudomonadales > Moraxellaceae > Acinetobacter. The sequence goes on from NZ_JBAPXX010000098.1 coordinate 13,828, forward strand.
CCCGTTTCATGTCATTATTGACAATCCTCCTCAATAAAAGCAACTGCTAATCTTGATGCTATCTCAAGGATTGCACATTCAGGATAGTACCGTGACCCAACTGATGAATGATAAAGATCTTCATTTCCAGCTTTATGATGTTTTTAAACTTGAAGCGCTGACTGAACTGCAACGCTATCAGGATCATGACAAAAGCACCTTCGGCAGTATTCTTGAAACGGCAAAAGGTATCGCGACTGATTATTTTGCGCCGCATAATGCCAAAGCTGATCAGCATGAACCGAACTTTGACGGCAAACAGGTCAAAACCATTGATGAAGTGAAAACAGCCTGGCAACAGTTTGCCGATGCCGGCCTGCTTTGCGCCCAGCATGATTATGCAGATGGTGGCATGCAACTGCCCACTTTGGTGAATATGGCCTGCAATGCGTACTTCATGTCGGCCAATCCGTCCACCGTGGCTTATTCTTTTCTAACAGCCGCTGCGGCGAACCTGATACAGGCTTTTGCCTCCCCAGAACAAAAGCAAATATTCCTACCGCATATGTTGAGTGGCCGCTTTGCCGGCACCATGGCCATGACCGAGCCAAATGTAGGTTCCTCTTTGGGCGATCTGACGACTAAAGCCATTCCTCAGGCAGATGGAATTTATAAAATTAAAGGCCAGAAAATGTTTATTTCGGGTGGCGATCAGGACATTACCGAAAATATTGTGCATCTGGTCTTGGCCCGGATTCAGGATGCGCCGCAAGGCGTAAGAGGGATTTCCCTATTTATCGTACCAAAATTCAAAACCAACGAGGATGGTTCACTCGGTGAACCTAATGATGTACAGCTGGCTGGCTTACTGCACAAAATGGGCTATCGAGGTACCACATCTACAGTTTTAAGCTTTGGAGAAAATGATAATTGCTTAGGCTATTTAATTGGAGAACCAGGACATGGCTTAAAATACATGTTCAAGATGATGAATGAAGCACGTGTGGGTGTCGGTCTGGGCGCAGCCATGATTGGTTATCGTGGCTATCTGGAATCTCTGGATTATGCTAAAAACCGTCCGCAAGGCCGGCCAGTTCATGAAAAAACACCTGACTCCAAACCGGTGAGTATCATTGAACATACCGATGTCAAACGCATGCTGCTGGCGCAAAAGTCGTATGTAGAAGGTTCGCTGGCACTTTGCTTATTTGCAGCCCGATTAATTGATGAACATCAGGCAGCTCAAGATGAAGATAGTGCAATGCTGCTTGATCTCATCACCCCAGTGGTCAAATCCTTCCCTTCTGCCTATGGTCCGAAAGCCAATGATTTGGCCATTCAGGTCTTGGGCGGCGCGGGTTATACCCGTGAATATCCGGTTGAGCAATGTTACCGTGATAACCGGCTCAATCCGATTCATGAAGGCACTTACGGCATTCAATCTCTGGATCTGCTGGGACGTAAACTCTGGCAGCACAATGGCAAAGGGCTAAATCTGCTCATGCAGCGCATCCAGAAAACCTTATCAGAGATTCATGAACCTAAGATAATGGAACTGACGGAGATCTATAAACAGCACCTTGCCACTGTGCAAAAGACTACACAGATTTTAGGCCACGCCTTGCATCAAGGCAAAGTCAGTGAAGCTTTGGCCAATTCAGGCCTGTATCTGGATATGATGGGCAAAACCATCCTATCCTGGCTATGGCTGGAAATGGCGAATCAGGCTCAACTCAAGTTTGGTACATCTTCGCAGGCAGAAGATCAGACTTTTCTGGCAGGAAAAATTCAGGCAGCTCAATATTTTATTCGCTGGGAACTCCCTGAAATTGAACATCAGGCCAAATTACTAATGCATCTGGATGATACTTGCCTGAATATGCAAGGCGACTGGTTCTAGACAGAATTAATCAAAAAATGCGCCTTTATGGGCGCATTTTTATTTTATAATTCATTAAGCCGCAGAGTCTTTTACACCAAATTTTTTAAACAGCTTGGCACGCTTGGAAGGCAAGATATTGGCCTTGCTTAAATCGCCCTGATCATGTTGATATACCCGTTGATCCATGATTTTGTACCATAAAGGTGGAATCAGGGCTGGAATTAGCATGGTTGCATAACCGCTCGGTAATTCTGGCGCTTCATCAAAATGCCGCAACGCCTGAAATGGACGGCTTGGGAAAGCATGATGGTCAGAATGGCGCTGTAACTGGTACAAAAACAGATTAGTCACGATATTGTTGTTATTCCAGCTATGTTCCGGCAAGGTTCGCTCATAACTGCCATCCGCTTTCTGTCCGCGTTTCAGTCCATAGTGTTCGATATAATTCACAATCTCAAACAGGCTGACGCCATAAAATGCCTGTGTCAGTGTATAAGGAATAATTTTCTTGCCATACGCCTTTAGCATCAAGGCATGATAGCAGGCACTCATGGCCCAACCATGAAACAGCTCATTTTCCTGATTAAAGAATTTCAGTCCTTTACGTTCGAGCCGTCTTTTTTCAATCTGGATTGCAGATTTTAATCCGCCTATTACGGTACGTGGCCAGAAGCGGTAAAAAGATTCACCCATTTTCGAAGATGCCGGATCTTCAGGCGTGGCTACCCGTTTATGATGTCCATAGGGATGCTCAATCCGGAAATGGTTATAGCCCAAAGGCATCAGGCTGGCATGAGACCAGTAATGGTCTTTTTTCTGCGGACGATGGCTGAGTTCATGTGCGGTATTTACGCCTACACCATTAATCGCACCCATAGAAATTCCAAGCAGTACCTGATCCAGCAAAGACACATTTGGCCGGCTTACGACATAGCCGGCAAAGGCATTGGCTGCCATTTGCAAGGGAATAAATGCTTTTACAATGCGGTCATAATAAGGATCATTAACCAGTGCCTTGATCTGCTCATCATTTGGATTATTGGAATCATCGCCAATCAGGGCATCTAAAGTGGGAATAATCACATGCAGTAATAAAGGCCCGCCCATCGCAAAGATTTTTTGAGTGGCTTTGGGACCAAAATGATAACCGGCCAGAATTCCCATTCCGATCACAGGCAAACCGGGACTGAGCAACCAGCCAAAACGTTTTTTATCCAGCTTTACACCTTTTAGTGCCGACGCTTCCTGCGTAAACTGCGCTTTCTGGATTTGTGCAGGGGCATTCATTGCGACCTTCCTTTTTTATGTTACTCTGCACTTATAGTTGAATATTTCAGCAGTAGCGAACAGTATTCAACGTCCAGAAAAGCTATGTCAGCGTCTTTGGCACATGCTGCCAAATTCTGGCCTACAATCACAAATTTAAAATATTTATAGCCAATTAAATGAAATAAAACAGAAGAATAGAGTTAGGCATGGACGCTTTAAGTAAAATTTTTGATGATATTCATCTGGAAAAATCAGAATACCTTTATCTGAATGTGTTTCATCCGGGCGGCTTTGACTATCAGCATGAGCCTTTTATGCTGGCCTATATCCTGTTACAAGGACAGGCCCAATTAAAGTTCATGAATGGTGATCGGCTGGAACTGCAACAAGGTGATCTGGTGCTATTACCCGCAGGTTCTGCCCATCATGTTTCCTGCCCAGACAACGCCGATTTTTCTGAACACTGTGCGATTAACCCTTATTTTCAGAGCCATGCACAGCAATGTGTCGATCTCAATCGGGAAAATTCGGCGGAACATAGTTTCATACTGGCCATTCGTTCCAGCCTGGATATCCAGATGGCCAAACCTCTTTTGAGTGCCTTACCTAAATACCTGCATATTCAGCATATTTTAGGTGATACGGCGCCGGAATGGTTACAAGTCGGCTTGCAGTTCCTTGCATTGGAAACCCAGCAACTTCGTCCGGGACGTGACAAGATTCTGGATCATCTGGTGAGTATTTTACTGATTGAATGCGTGCGAGATTATATTTTAAACTTGGAAAATGCCTCGAGCTGGCTGAATGCTCTTTCGCATCCGGAATTATCCAATGCACTGGCGGCGATTCATGGCAAACCTGAACAATTCTGGACTGTGGAAAGTCTGGCCGAACAGTGTCATATGTCACGTTCCAAATTCGCCCAGTTGTTTACCCAGATTGTCGGTGAACCGCCATTAGCCTATCTGCAACAGCACCGCCTGCGACTGGCCGCACAGTATTTGAGGAGTAGTGGATTTAGTATTCAGCAGATCGCTTATCTGGTCGGTTATTCATCCGAGACGGCGTTTAGCCAAAGTTTTAAAAAACAGTTTGAACAGACGCCAACCCAATACCGGCTGAATTGTCAGAAGAATCAATCTTTATTACCAGACTAAAATTACTGGACTAAAGCCAACACTGCTATGACCGGATCTTCGCTATTGCCAGAAAGTAGCTGCTTGTGCATGGTAATATGCTGCATAACCTGAATCTGCGCTGCTTCAATATCCATCAGTTTTTCAATTTCGGCTGCCAGATTTTCCGGGGTAGCATCGGACTGAATCAATTCCTGAATCACTTTTTTGCCAGCAATAATATTCGGCAAAGAAAAATAAGGGATTTTGACCAGTAGCTTCGCAATCCGATAGGTCAGCCAGTGCAATTTATAAAAAGTTACCATCGGACGATGCAGCAACATCGCTTCAAGCGTCGCAGTTCCCGAAGCCAGTGCAATGATATTGGATGCATTCATCACCTGACGGCCAATTTTAGATTCAGCGCTGGTATTTTCCATCAGGCGAATCTGAGCTTTTAAGCTTTCAGGATAGGTGGCCAGTAAAGTTTCGATTTGCTGTTTACGCGCATCATTAATGGCAGGAATCAGAAAGGTATAATCCGGATATTTTTGATGCAGAATATTGGCAGCATCCAGAACCAAAGGGCCTAAACGTTCAATTTCACCACGACGACTGCCTGGCAATAAGGCAATATATTTCTGACTTGGATCCAGACCTAATTCTGTCTTGGCCGCCAGAATTGGATTTTCAAGCGGCAATTGACTGGCTAGAGGATGTCCAACAAAAGCTGCTGACACATCCCATTGCTTGAAAAAGGCTTTTTCAAATGGAAATAAGCACAGTACCAGATCAATACTGGCTTTAATGCCATGCACACGTCCCTGACGCCATGCCCAGACCGAAGGACTGACATATTGCACGGTTTTAATCGGTAACTGTTTTTGTTTAATGGTTTTTGACAAACGCAGGTTAAAATCAGGCGCATCAATCCCAATGAAAATATCAACCGGGTCTTTAGTCCAGGTTTCTACCAGACCATCCCGCACAGCAAAGAGCTTTTTAATATCTTTTAAAACTTCGACAATCCCCATCACCGAGAGAATATCCATCGGATAATAGCTTTTAAAGCCTTCCGCGATCATTTGTGGACCACCGATACCTTCAAATTCAGCATCAATGCCTTGCTCACGAAAACGGCGAATCAATTTTGCGCCAAGCGTATCTCCAGAGACTTCACCGACCACGATTCCAATTTTAAGTTTTCGATTTAGCAAGTGGGTTTCCTCTCAGATCCGCATGGAAATTTATTGAATCGGGATTCTAACATAATCCTGTGCCTATTCCGGAAGAAGCTTAAGCATCTTCTAATTTTAAGAAACCCACCGTTTATAACGACTTAGTCCATTATTGATACCCTAGAATCACATTTATTGAACCGATATTTTTAGGCACACAAGGGTAAGCTAGAACGAGTCAAATCAGATATTTAAAATAAATAATAATGTTTGTAATCCACACACGGCAAAGTGAACAAACTTGAAAGATCACCTAATATTCTTCACCTAGCTTTATCTTTTTTATGCATAAGTAAATCAATAATCAAGACAACGACTTATATCCAAAAGTCATAAGATATGCTCGTTTTTTGATTTTGGCATATATGCATGTTTGGTCCGATTGAATTTATTTTAGCAGGCGTTCTGGTAGGTTTTTGTGTGGGTGTCACCGGTGTCGGTGGCGGTTCATTGATGACCCCTATTCTTATCAGTTTATTCCGGATTGAACCGCATATCGCGATTGGTACTGATCTTCTTTATGCCGCAATTTCAAAATTCTGCGGCTCTTTTGTGCATGCAAAAAAAATGAATATCGTCTGGCCGATTGTGATCTGGCTAGCCGTTGGCAGTATCCCCGCTTCTTTTGCAACGCATTGGGTACTCGATAACTATCTGAGCCAATCAACGCATTACAAGGCCGTCCTGACCATGGTATTGGGCTTTATGTTGACCATTACCGGCTTATCAATTCTGTTCCGCACCCAGATCGAAAATCTTTTCAATAAATACAGAAAACAGGAACTGCCTGACATGACGCAGGATCTGGAAAAAGTAAAACTGCAAGCCAAAGAAAAACGCGTAGCCATTATCATCATGGGCATTATCTTAGGCATATTTGTCACACTATCTTCAGTGGGTGCCGGCGCATTTGGCATCATGGCACTTGTGGTCATGTTCCCGAATCTGCCGATGATTCGTATTATTGGCTCTGACGTGGTGCATGCAGTGTTACTGACACTGGTTGCAGGTCTGGGGCATATGTCTTCAGGCAATGTCGATTTCATGCTGCTCATGTGGTTATTGGTGGGTTCTATTCCAGCGATTATTGTGGGCACCTTGCTTAGTTCACGTATGCCGGAAAAACTGATCCGCAAAATTTTAGGCATTACCCTGTTTGCACTGGGCGTGAATTTCATGATTAATCCTGTGAAATCAAAACCGGCTCAACCTGCTGAAACAGCAATGATAATTGTGAGCCAAAATTCCCCGTCCTTTTAAGTTAACTATCCGATTCATCACTTTTTTTTCAAAGAAGTATTCATCTTTCTTATAACAAAGTGACGCATCATTCATGTTATATTCGGGCTATTAAACAACCTTTTGTATGATCGAACCAGTGACGGCAATGAATACACAACAGTCAAATCCTATTTCAGCATCAGATATTGATGACGTGAATATCCACAGCATGATTCCTCTTGTAACCCCTGCCGAGCTTAAAGCAGAGTTACCGTTGACTGAAACTGCTTATCAAACCGTACTGCATGGTCGTGAAACGATTCGTAAAATTCTGGATGGTGAAGACAAACGCCTGTTCGTTGTAATTGGCCCTTGTTCTATTCATGATCCAGCGGCGGCGCATGAATATGCTGAGCGCTTAAAAGTGCTGAGCGAAAAAGTTAAAGACAGCTTATATATCGTGATGCGGGTTTATTTTGAAAAACCGCGTACTACCGTAGGCTGGAAAGGCCTGATCAATGACCCGGATATGAATGATTCATTCAATATTGAAAAAGGTCTGCGTATTGGCCGCAAACTATTACTTGAACTGAATGAAATGGGCTTGCCATGTGCAACTGAAGCGCTTGATCCAAACTCGCCACAGTATTACCAAGACCTCATTTCATGGTCAGCAATTGGTGCACGTACCACAGAAAGCCAGACGCATCGTGAAATGTCTTCAGGCCTTTCCTCACCAGTGGGCTTTAAAAATGGTACCGACGGCGGTTTAACTGTCGCGACCAATGCGATGCAATCGGTAAAACATGGCCATAGCTTCCTCGGTCTAAATGATCAAGGTCAGGTGGCTGTCATTCGTACTTCAGGTAACCCTTATGCTCACGTGGTACTGCGTGGCGGTAATGGCAAACCGAACTACGATGCAGGCTCGGTTGCCGATGCGGAAGCCGCGCTAGCCAAAGCCAAAGTCAGCACCAAGATCATGATTGATGCCAGCCACGCCAACTCTAACAAAGACCCGTACCTGCAACCACTTGTACTTAAAAACATTTCAGAACAAATTCTTGATGGAAATAAGTCAATTGTTGGTATTATGGTAGAAAGTCATCTTAAGGGTGGTCGTCAGGACATTCCTGCAAACCTGAGTGATATGGAATACGGTCAGTCAGTTACGGATGGCTGTATCGACTGGGAAACGACTGAAAAAGTCTTACTCGACATGCATGAGGCATTGAAAGACATTTTACCTAATCGTTAAATGATCTGACAAACGCCATCGCCAAGATGGCGTTTGCATTTCTAGAACAAGGAAAATTTATCTGATGAATGATATTGAAACGGCATTAAGCCAGATTGAGAATTTTCAGTTCATACACGAACATCTGTTTAGCTCCGGTCAACCGACCACTGCCCAATTACAGCTGATGAAAGAATACGGTGTATCTACTGTCATCAATGTGGCGCTGACCGATAGCGAACAGTATCTGCCGCATGAAGATAAAATTTGCCTTGAGCTGGGACTGAACTATATTCAGGTTCCGATTTCCTGGGAAACCCCTTCAGACAATCAATGCCTGCTGGTACTGGACCTGATCGATCATCTGGTAAAAGAGCAAATGGTCTGGGTACATTGTTCGCAAAACTACCATGTCAGTTGTCTGATGTATTTATATCGTCAGTACTATATGGATATGGATCTCCCTACAGCACAAGAACACTTGCATCAGATCTGGGAACCAAATGAAACCTGGACCGGTTTAATGCATGCGGTTGCCCTACAGCTACAAGGCCGTAAAGCAACTCAGGAACTGGAACTTTCCCTGATTAATCCAAATTATTTTGCCTGATTTTTATTTACTGTGGCTCAATAACACGGTTGCCATCGACATAATTCCTTCCTGACGACCGGTAAAACCTAACTGTTCAGTGGTGGTGGCTTTAATACTGATTTGAGTCACATCAACATCCAAGACATCTGCAATACTTTGACGCATCGCCAGATTGTGCTTAGCCAGTTTTGGACGTTCACAAGCCACGGTAATATCGGCATTATTCAGGTGATAACCACGATCCAGAATCAACTGATAGACATGCTTGAGTAGTACCCGACTATCCGCACCTTTAAAATCCGGATCGGTATCCGGAAAATGCTGGCCAATATCTCCGAGTGCCAATGCGCCCAACAATGCATCACAGAGTGCATGCAGAATCACATCGCCATCCGAATGTGCTTTCAGACTGTGCGTATGCGGAATTTGAATGCCAGCCAAAGTGACAAATTCACCCTCTTCAAATGCGTGCACATCCAGACCCTGACCAATACGAATTTGTGCGATCACCTTATACATCCTTTAGAAATAGCCCATTGAAATCTTGTACACTTGCTTTCTATTTCGCTATAGTTAGACCAAGCGTAACACAGTGAAAGTATAAGCGATCATGCTACTGAAAACTGATATAAATATGTTGAAAATAATTGGCCTGATGCTCGGCTTGGGGATGATATCTACGGGCAGTTCGGCGATCACAATGGACTGTAACGACGACAGCAAAAAAACGGCTGCCATGAATAAAGTCTGCTCAGCATCCTTGGCTGAATCTCGTGAAAAACTCACAGACCAATACTTTACTGCTTTTCTGATTACTGATGCACCTGTGCGCTTATTGCAAGATAGCCAACAACTATGGGCGAGCCGCTTACAGCAATGCAAAACCCTAGATTGTTTTAAACAGCAATTTGAATGGCGTTTAGATGATTTAAATGTCTATATTTCGCTGAATCAAAGTTTAACCCAGCATTATATTAAGTTTGAACAGGGACAAATCGCCAAGCAGCCCGTGCACCTCAAGATTCATCAACTGACCAAAGACCGGATCAAGATTGAAGGTCTTGCCTATCGTAATCCGAATAACCGGACCGAGAAGCAGATCATTCCTTTTTTAGCCTATACCACGCCTGAGACAAAAAACCAAATCACCGATAACGAAAATGACTGCCGCTATGAATTTAATTATAGCAAAGCTATTTTAGCGGTCAGCAGCCAGCAAAAAGGCTGTGAACGTTTTACTGGGGTTTATCGCCTATATGATTGATTTAATTTTAAAATATTATAATGTATTGTTATATAAAATGAGATTTTTGGTGTAAAAAATAGCCCGCTTGCGGGCTATCAGTTTAAGCAGGATAATATTGAGCCACTTCCTGACTGATCATCGCGGCCGTTGCAGCTGATAAAGTCCAGCCCAGATGACCATGCCCGGTATTGTAAAAGACCCGCTCATGTTTGCCACGGCGTACTACTGGCATCATATTTGGCATCATTGGGCGTAAACCAGCCCACGGCACGACATGTTCGGTACACAGATCAAAATTACGATTGGTCCAGTCAATCAGCGGCTGAATCCGGTCCGCGCGAATATCGCGATTATAGCCATTAAACTCGGCGGTTCCTGCAACACGCAAACGATCCTTACCTAGACGTGACAAGACAATTTTGGCGCTTTCATCCAGCAAACTGGCCCAAGGTGCGTTGTTCTGGCTCTGTTCATCATTCAGTTGCACGGTAATGGAATAACCTTTGACTGGATAGACATTGACCCGCTCACCAAGAATCTCAGCCAGTTGATAGCTACCAACACCTGCACAGACCACAATAGCATCTGCATTAATTTCTAGAACATCATCTGGAGAGGAATGGACATTTTCAGTACTGGGTTTGCATTTAACCCGAATATTCTGAGCCTGATGATCAACAGCGAAAACATCCTGACCAAATTCGAATTTCACGCCTTTTTGCATACAGGCTTTGGCCAGACCGGTACTAAATTTATGAATATCCCCCGTGGCATCGCTCTGGCAGTAAAATCCTGCATAATAATCGCCAGTTAATGCGGGTTCGATCTGCTTGATTTCTGCATTGGAAATTGCATTGCGCTCCAGACCACCGCTACACAACAGATCATTTACTTTGATCGCAACATCATAATCCGTCTTGTTATGATAAAAATGTAAAATGCCACGTTTTTCTAAATTGAAATCAATATTTTCTGTTTCGGCAATTTCAAACAAACGTGCTCTTGCCAGTAAAGCCAACCGTACCGTTTCTCGGGTATTGGCTTCATAATGTTTGATATTGCCCAGAAATTCCATGAGCCAGCTGTATTTATGCACGCTAAAAGAAGGATTGAGCAAAAGTGGGGCGGTTTTTTGTGACATCCATTTGATGCCTTTGAGTACCGTGGCTTTCTGGTTCCATACTTCGGCATTACAGGCAGAAAGCTGGCCGCCATTGGCAAAGGATGTTTCCATTGCCGGATAAAGATGCCGATCAACCACGGTCACTTGATAGCCTGATTGTGCAAGCTCATAAGCTGTTGTTACTCCGGTGATACCGGCCCCAATCACCACGACATGACGCATAGACACCTCCTTGATTATATTGATGTCTTTTCCCATCTGTCATGTGTACCTGAGAGCTTCGGTAGATGCATTGCACATCAATGCGGCCACCTTCCCCTTCGGTGAGTGATTCAACACTTCTCTCCAGAGTTTTTATACATTATCACAGTCCTTTTGCCTGAGAGTTTCTTGGGACCTTGCTCCTTCGGCGAATGCAGAAGCATTTCTCTCCTGCAATAATGTTTTATTATCATGAGCAATTTATATACCATTTTTAGGAAAAACACAGTTTTTATTTATGTTAATTCACGTGAATTTATCCATGATTCTTTTTTAAATAAGAGTACATACATTTGATAGATGATAGTGCATATACATCAAATTTTTAATTCTTTCTTTTGCTTCTGTCAGCGAAACGAGTAGGTTCTACTCTTTATAAAACTCCAGGACTTATTTGATTCCGGCACTTAAAATAGAGCTTAATTCTGCTTAGGCTATTTTAATAATTCAAAATGTATAATTTTCCTCATCCATTTTAGAATTTTAGATAACCCAAGAAAGCATCAGTACTAAGCTTCCTGCTGCTACCACTGTTTGTACACTGATAATACTGGCCATTAATTCGCTATCGCCACCATATACCCGGGTTAAGACATAGGAAGCTGAGGCGGTCGGAAGTGCAAAGAACAAGACCAAAACCTGAGTAGTTAATGCATCAATCTGGAAAATTTTACATACTAAAAATGCAATCAGCGGCATTCCGAACAGGCGACCAAAGGTCATCAGGCTGAGTGGCAACACATCACGCTGAAAACCCTGAAACTGTAAGGCAGCTCCCACACACATCAAACCGAGCGGCAAACTGCACAGTGCAATCTGTTTGAGAAATTGCTCGGCTCCTGTCCAGAGTGACAAACCGGAAAGATTAAATAAACCACCCACAATACAACCTAAAATTAATGGATTTTTAGACAAATCCAGGACGATTTTTTTCAGCTGCATATCGTGACTACGAGTAAATGCCAGCACTGACAAGATATTCACCAAAGGAATACACAGCACCATGATCACAGCGAAGATGGTCATGCCCTGCTGATGAAATAAGGCACTAACAGCAGCAAGTCCGATATAGGTATTAAAGCGCAGCAAGCCCTGAACATAGACGCCGAAACGCGCATAAGAAATTCGGTATATCTGGCGCAAAATATACAGTGTAATACTCACTACAGCCATGATGCTAAATACGACCAGCACTACATCCTGAATGACATCCAGTTGAATCTTGGCAGTGGCCAGATTTAAAAACAGCATCACTGGAAACAGCGCATAATAATTTAACTTTTCTGCACCTCGCCAAAAATCATTATTCAACCATTGCCTGCGCTTAAGCAGATAGCCAAAGCTGATCAGTCCGATGAGGGGAAATAAAGAAGTTAAAATAATATGCAGCATGTGACATCCTGGTCTGTTTTCTGCCTAATCTTAAGTCGCTTAGACTTAACAGAAAACTTAGCATATTCATGAGCTTTCTCACTACTCAATTTAAGTGGCAAAAAGCTTGAATTTTCATCAACTAATCATGTTGATTTGCTGATTTTTTCTAAAATCAGCAAATGTAACGGGATCAAAGGTTCTCCGACATTTTGACCCAGTGGATATGCTTCAATCTTTTCAGTCAGCTGATAGCCACGGCGCTGATAATATGCCAGCAGTTCAGTACGGACATTTAATACTGACATCTGAATCACTTTCTTCTTAAATATTTCGAAAATAAAGCTTCCAATCTCTGCTACTTGCTGCCCCTAGTCTCACACCAATACAACCAAGTAGTTTATTTTCAATCTCCAGAACAAAGAGCTGAAAGTGTGCTGAATTGAGTAATTCATATAACTATTGTTCTTGAATACGATCACCCTGGATCATTCCTGCTTCAGTCGTCCATCCACCCAGAGTACGATAAGCCGTATTGATCAGCATGGTAAGTTGCTGAATATCAGCCTTGCTTGCCAATCGTATATTTTTATAGTGATTCATTTTATAAATAAAAAAGTCAGACCGGAGTCTGACTTTAAAACAATTCCACTTTAAAGTTAAAGCAAATTATTTAGGTTCAATCGGCGCAAAGGGCGCAACTATATCGGCATTTTGCGCACGGTGACGCATGAAGTGATCCATAAGCACAATCGCCAGCATCGCTTCAGCAATCGGTGTTGCACGCACACCCACGCAAGGATCATGACGGCCTTTGGTCAGTACATCAGTATCTTCACGCTCAATATTAATGGTTTTACCCGGCGTGGTGATAGATGCAGTCGGCTTCAACGCAATCGCAACACGAATGTCCTGACCGCTAGAAATGCCACCCAGAATACCGCCAGCATGATTGGCCAGGAAGCCTTCTGTGGTGAGTTCATCACGGCTTTCATGACCAAACTGTTCAGCAACGCCAAAACCATCACCGATTTCTACGCCTTTAACGGCATTAATCGACATCATGGCATGCGCGATGTCAGCATCCAAACGATCAAAGACTGGCTCGCCCCAACCCACTGGCACTTTAGATGCAATGATCTCGAGTTTAGCGCCACAACTGGTGCCTTGCTCACGCAAAGACGTCACCAGCGCTTCAAAACGTGGTACTGCATCCACATCACCACAGAAAAACGGATTGTTTGGAACTTCGCTCCAGTCCAGTTTCTCTGCTTTTTCAGTACCGATCTGGGTTACATGACCGCGAATCTCAATGCCAAATTTTTCGAAAAGGAATTTCTTGGCAATGGCACCTGCTGCGACACGCATTGCCGTTTCACGGGCACTTGAACGGCCACCACCGCGGTAATCACGGAAACCATACTTTTGAGTATAAGTATAGTCTGCATGACCTGGGCGGAAAGTCTGTGCGATATTGCCGTAGTCTTTCGATTTTTGATCCGTATTACGAATTAACAAACCAATTGAAGTACCGGTCGTTTTACCCTCAAACACACCGGAAATAATTTCTACTTCATCTGGTTCTTTACGCTGGGTTGCAAATTTCGATGTACCCGGCTTACGACGGTCCAGATCTTTTTGCAAATCAGCTTCAGTCAGCTCAATGCCGGGTGGAACCCCATCGATGATTGCCATCAGGCCAACACCATGAGATTCACCACAAGTCGTTACACGGAACAGTTGCCCTATACTATTACCTGCCATGTCAAACGACTCCTTATGCTTGAATAGACTGAATAAATAAATCGCGGTAAGTACGGCATTGCTCTGCAGTCAATGCAAAGATACCTGAACCACCTTTCTGGAATTGTAACCAGTAGAAATCGACTGAATTAAAGTTTTGGCGCATTGCCCATTCTGAATTACCCACTTCGATCACGATCAGGCCATTCTCAGTCAGGTAATCTGCTGCTTGAGCCAGCATTTTACGCACCAGATCCAGACCGTCCTGACCTGCAGCAAGCGCAAGCTCAGGCTCATGATGGAACTCCTCAGGCAAATCAGCCATATCTTCCGCATCGACATACGGCGGATTAGATACAATTAAATCGTATTGATTTTCGGCTGGAATTTTTTCAAACAAATCCGATTCAAGTAAAGCGATCTGATATTGCTTGTCATGGTGCTCAGTATTGATTTGTGCAACTTCCAAGGCTTCTTTGGAAATGTCGGTGGCATCTACTTCCGCTTCAGGGAAAGCATAAGCCAAGGCAATCGCGATACAGCCAGAACCGGTACACATATCTAGAATACGTTGAGGCGTCTTTGGATTCGGGTTTTCCGGCAAGTTATTGACTGCCTCACCCATTTGACCATGTTCGCCCAGGCAATACGGAGCAAAACGGTTTTGAATCAGTTCAGCAATCGGTGAACGTGGAATCAGCACGCGCTCATCAACGTAGTAAGGTTTGCCATCAAAGTAAGCCAGGTTCAATAAATATGAAGTCGGTACTTTTTCATTAATACGGCGTTCCAGCAGACTTAAAAATTCGGCTTTTTCACTTGGCAATAATTTGGCATCTAGAATTTCAGCGTCCGCTTTCCATTCTAGTGACAGGGTTTGCAGCACTAGTGCTGAACTTTCAGCAAAATAATCTTCTGTGCCTTGGCCCAAATGTGCATCGTATTGACGTAATGCTGTCACACCAAAACGAATAAAATCACGAATGGTGGTTAAATTTTCAGCGGCTTCCTGCATATGTTCAGGGCTAATAGTCGGTCGATCCACTTAAGGCGTCTCCAAGGTCATTTTTTTAAACGCCTTATGATACCTTGTTTTGCCTGCTTTTATAATGCTAAAAGCATGAAAAACACGAATTCTCTACGCTCACAAAAATTATAAAACTCCTGTTTTTGTGAGCGATTATGCAGATAAATGTTTACTTTATTCAGAGATGTTTCTGTTAAATGCCGAGGCTAATACTATGATGATTTATCGAAACCCGGACACATAAGAGCGGGATTGATAAAGATTGGCCTGATCCATAATTAAAGCCAGCATACATTGACCTTGCTGCTGCTTGGCATATTTTCCTGACATTCTAAAATTACATTGCTGGGACAATTTGCGCTCCCACAATACATGCTGACTGCGAATGGCGGCGGTCTGGTTCGGATTCAGTTTAAGATAAGTTTTATAGTTTTTCTTCAAACGTTTATTGTGAACTTTCAGCTCTTTTTCCAGGCATTTTTCCGCTTTGGTGGTACTTCCATAACTAAAATTCATGCACTGCGAATATTCCTTGGAATATCCAACAGCAGCTTGTGTCTGAACCGCAGTACCCGCAAAAATTGCAACTAAAAACCATGCAAGACGCATAACTTCCCCTTGACCGAAACCGGTACAATCCCAATAAATGTTTAACAATCAATATTGTTTAAATTATCCACTGATATTAACGCAGTCCGGACAAAAATCCTATGCATTTCTCGGACTGAAAGATTAAACAGTTGCACAATTGAAAATTGGCACATGACCCACATATAATCCGCATTCAATCTTCAAATGAGCCTCTATCTATGAGCTATAAGCACAATAATCTTATGGCGATGCGCCAGAATTACTGGAATGACCAAGCCTCCAGTCAGGTGCAGCAAGAAAAGGTATTTTTGCAGTCGACTTTAATGCAGCATGGTGTATTTACCAATGCGACACTGGAAGATGCTAAATATCTGTTTTTTGGCTTGCCAAGTATTGTGATTGTAAAAGGCTATGCTTTGGGCTTTATGCATGACAGCGTACAGCGCCTGATTCATCAACATATTCAAACAAATAAACAACAGTTACAACAACGATCTGAATTAAAAATCCAATTTCAAATGGCATAATGCCCTGTCTAAACTGATACAAGTTGGTGAATAAATGAAAGCTTGCCTAGCTTTTACTATGAATTCAGCGGCTTAAACTTTTTTAATACGTGCAGAAACGCTACTATCCCTTACAATGATTTATTCTGCTTCATGCTGATGATGAAAGGATCGAGTTTACATGTCAGATCAGAACGATAAGCTTAAACAACTGAAAACCTCCTCTATGGATCGACGCTTATCGATCGCAAAGGCATCCTTGCTGGCAGGCACGCGTTGGGCGGCTTCTAGTGCAAGCTCCATGTTCTCAAGCGAAGAAGAAAAAGAAAAGAAACGTAAAAAAGCCATGAAAGAACAGGCCGATTATCTGGTAGCAGAAATTGGCAAGCTAAAAGGTTCTATCGTTAAAATTGGCCAGATGATGGCGCTGTATGGTGAGCATTTTCTGCCAGAAGAAGTCACTCAGGCTCTAAATACCCTCAATAACCAGACAGTGGCACTAGCATGGCCAGCCATTAAAATCCAGCTACAGCAACAACTCGGTTCAAAACTCGACGATCTCACCATTGATCATGAACCTTTGGGCACAGCTTCTTTAGCACAGGTACATCGTGCTACCCGGAAATCTGACGGCATGGAACTGGTATTAAAAATTCAATACCCGGGTGTGGCAGAGGCCATTGATTCGGATATGAGCCTGTTTAAAAACATGCTGAAATTGACCCGCATCGTGCCGCAGACCCGCGAATTCGACCAGTGGTTCGATGAAGTCCGCGAGATGATGCACCGTGAAGTGAATTATCAGATTGAAGCAGATACCACACGTCGTTTTGCTGCACGTTTAAAAGATGATCCGCGCTATATCGTCCCAACTATTATTAATGAATATTGCTCAGATAGGGTGCTGTGCATGACTTTTGAACGTGGTGTGCCGATCAACAGCCCGGTGATGTTGTCCCTACCCCAAGAACGCCGCAACCAGTTAGGTGAAGCATCTCTGGAAATTGCAGTGCGTGAAATTTTTGAATGGGGCGAGATGCAAACCGATCCGAACTTTGGTAACTATCTGGTTCGTCTGGGCAATGGCGCAGATGTGCATGACAAGATCATTCTGCTCGACTTTGGCGCGATCCGCCAGTTTGACCAGCATCTGCTCAGTGTTGCACGCAATCTGATTCAGGCAGGCTATCATCATGACTCGGATATGATGGTCAAGGCGATGACCGGTTATGAGTTTTTTGATTCAATTCCACAAAGCATCAAACCGGATATGGCCAAAGTCTTTTTACTGGCCACAGAAGCATTTAGCTCGCCACTGAATAATCAAGAATTGCCAGCCGGCATCATGGATGAACATAACCGTTATGACTGGAAAAAAAGCCAGCTGCATAGCCGTGTGATGCAACAGGCGTCGAGATCTATGGCTTCACGTTATTTCAGTGTTCCACCCAAAGAATTTATGTTTATTAGCCGTAAATTTATCGGTGCATATACCTTTATGACCGTGATTGATGCCAAAACCAATGTGCGTGCGATGATTAAACATCATCTCTCTTAAAATAAAAACTGCATCAAAAAGACCCGGATGATTTTGTCATTCGGGTCAATTCTTATCCAAAATGGATTTTTTATATTTTTATCTTTCTTTTAATTTTCATTGATTTATTCATCCATTTCTTCAATCCCAAAAACCTAAAAATTGTCAATCATTCATGTCAGGGATGACATAGTTTTATCTCTGAGTGCATGTCAGTATTAAAAAAATAACGTGACAACACCTTTAGGATAATCAGAATGAATAATATGGTGAATAAAGCCCAAGGATTTGGCTTGTCCATACTGACCAAAATCGCGGGTAGCGAAGTATTAGACCAATTAAAGCTACGTAAATTTGTAGAAAAATCGCTTTATCAAAGTTCAAAAGCAGGATTCAAAACCCTGAGTCAAACCCAGAAAATCCTGAAATCTGGCCAGAAGATTCAAAAACAGCGTCTCTCGCATCAATCCAAATCCTTATTTGATCTAAACCTGACTGAAGAACAGCAAATGACCTGTGATGCCATGCAGCAATTTGCCCAAGAGATGCTGTATCCCTTGGCGCATGATGCAGATCAGCATGAATTATTCCCCCAAGAACTCTGGCAATACAGCACTGATTTAGGCTTGAATTTCTATGCCCTGCCTGAAGCATTAGGGGGCGTTGCATCAGAACAGAATATTGTCAGCAATATTTTAATCGCTCAACATTTGGCTCAGGGCGATTTCAGTCTAACGGCTGGCTTACTTTCGAATTTTAGTGTTATCAATGCGATCACTGGCTGGGGCTCAGAGCAGATTCAGGCAGAATATCTGGGCGCTTTCGCAGAAAATCCTGAATTAAAGGCTACCTTTGCGGTGCAGGAAGAAACTGCAGCGTTTAACCCGGAGCAACTTAAAACCAAGGCTGTTGCACATCAGGAACATTATCTGATTCGGGGTGAAAAGACCTTGGTGATACTGGGAGAAAGTGCCGATCTGTATCTGGTCAGTGCTGATCTAGACGGCAGAGCTGAGGTCTTTGTGGTGCAACGCGACAATACCATCACTGCGAAAAAGTCGCCTGCTATGGGTTTAAAGGCCACAGAAACAGTCACGCTCAAATTTGAAAATACTCCGGCTCAGCGTTTGGGAGATGCGGATTTTGATTATACGGCTTTTGTTGATCTGGGTAATTTAATGTGGTGTGCCATAGCGGTCGGCACCTGTGAAGCAGTCAAAAAATACTGCGTGCAATATGCCAATCAACGTATCGCTTTTGGTGAACCGATTTCCCATCGTCAGAGTGTCGCCTTTATGATTGCCGATATGGCCATTGAAATTGACGCGATGCAAATGCTGATCCTGAATGCCGCCAGTCTGGCTGAATCCGGTCAAGATTTTCATCGTGAAGCTTATCTGGCACGCCTACTCTGTGCAGAAAAATCCATGAAAATAGGCACCGATGGTGTACAAATTTTGGGTGGTCATGGTTTTACCAAAGAACATCCGGTAGAACGCTGGTATAGAGATCTTAGAGCTACTGCCATTCTCCATTCTGGCTTGCATGCCTGATCAGAACATAAAGAAGAACAATGATGAATCTACAAACTCCAAAAAAATTTAAGCTTTTGATTGATCAAGCACATGAAGTTGCCCTCAATGTTTTGCGTCCGATTTCACGTAAATATGACAAGGCTGAACATGCTTATCCGATAGAGCTAGACATGCTAGCTTCAGTCGTGGATGGTATGAACCAAGGTAGTGAAGGCATGAATGCTGGTGCAGCAGTCAATAAACGTGGCGATACAGATACGACTAATAAAAATGGCATTAATATGTCTACCGCCCTGAGCATTATTGAAATGTGTTATGGCGATACTGGCTTATTACTCTCGATGCCACGCCAAGGATTAGGAAATTCAGCTATTGCAGCCGTTGCCAATGAGGAGCAATTACACCGTTTTCATGGAACTTGGGCGGCCATGGCGATTACCGAGTCAGGTTGTGGTTCAGATTCCGCTGCGATTCGTACCACTGCGACTAAAGACGGTGATGACTATATTCTGAATGGTGAGAAGATTTTTGTAACATCTGGAGAGCGTGCTGATGCGGTTGTCGTTTGGGCAACTCTGGATAAAAAACTGGGACGATCAGCCATTAAATCATTTGTGGTGGCCAAAGGCACACCAGGAATGAAGGTTGAACGACTGGAACATAAACCAGGGATTAAATCATCCGATACTGCCACAATTAGCTTTATCAACTGTCGAGTACCTGCAGCAAACTTGCTCGGTCATGCAGAAATCGATGTTGCCAAAGGGTTTGCTGGCGTGATGGAAACCTTTGATAATACTCGCCCGCTGGTTGCAGCCATGGCGATTGGTTGTGCGAAAGCCTCGCTGGAACGTATTAAGAAGATTTTTAAGGATCAACTGGACTCCACTTATGCCACACCATATTTACAAAGCTCTAATATCGCAGCACAAATCTATCGTATGGAAGCTGAATGGGAAGCAGCACGCTTGCTGATGCTGAAAGCCGCCTGGATGGCCGATAATCGCAAACCAAATTCACGTGAAGCATCTATTGCCAAAGCCAAGGCCGGTCGGATCGGTAATGAAATTACCTTAAAATGTGTCGAACTGGCAGCAGCTATTGGTTATAACGAAAATGAACTTTTGGAAAAATGGGCACGTGATTCCAAGATTCTGGATATTTTTGAAGGCACCCAGCAAATTCAGCAACTCATCATTGCCCGTGGGGAATTAGGAAAATCATCGAGCGAATTAAAATAATGATTGCTCATTAAATAGCGAATTAAACTTACATGAGTTGATTAAACGATGGATTTTTTAAGGATTTAAGGTTATAAAAATTCATCGTTTTTTTTAAAATAAAATCAGTCCAATATGTACTCTATTCGTCCCATTCAGCCTGAAGATAATACTCAAATTGCAAGCATTATCCGTTCTGTGTCCCAAGAGTTTGGACTGGCAGCAGAATCTGGTTTCGCGGTAGGCGATTCTATCCTAGATGAACTGTATCAAGTTTATCAGCAACCGAAATCAGCTTACTGGGTTGTTGTGGATCAACAAAATAAAATTTACGGTGGTGGTGGAATTGCGCCCTTAAAAGGTGATGCAACTATTTTAGAAATTCAAAAAATGTACTTTTTACCTGAAATTCGTCAGCAGGGTTTTGCCAAGAAAATTTTAGAATTATCCTTTGAATTTGCACAGACTCATCAGATTAAGTCAATCTATCTAGAAACAACTAAAGCGCTTTGGCAAGCGGTGAAACTCTATGAAAAATTAGGTTTTCAGCACCTTGATCATCCTGAAGGCAATACCGGACATAGTGAAGCCTGTGAAATCTGGATGCTGAAAAACCTTTCAACTTAGAGATTTTTTAGTAGATAGATAAAGTTTGTACATTAATAAAGTGCTTTCATCAGCAGCAAGCTTGACTCTTGTATATAGGCTGCCTAACATCGAAATACGTTTATTCAGGCATGGAATTCAGTTTGTTTTTTTCTCATTTATTCAATCCAATTAAATCTAAACGTTCACTATTTCATTCTCATTCTTTTAAATTTTCTTCTATTTTATTGAGCACTTTTCTTTTTACTGGTTGCTCATCCTTGGGTGGAGGCTCGGTAGAAAAACGAGCAGCTAAGCTGTCTAAAGGCATTCAAACTGCTTATTCCACCCCATCCAGTACAGCTAATCGTGTTTCACCTTTAATTGTTCAACATGCACAAAATCAGGGTGTAGATCCGCTTCTAGTGGCGGCTGTGATTCGTCAGGAATCTACTTATCGTAGCCAAGCAACTTCGCCAGCAGGTGCGGTAGGCTTGATGCAAGTGATTCCGAGATATTGGCAACAAACCTGCCCAGGTGACTTATACAATGAAAGCAGTAATATCCAATGTGGTACATATATTCTTTCTAAATATAATCAATCATCCGGTGACTGGAAGAAAGCGCTTGCCTATTATAATGTAGGTCCATCGGGTTATGAAAATAATCGTAAAATGCGTAAACAAGGTAAACGTTATGCCAAACAAGTAAAACAGCATAAAAAAATTCTGAAAGACTCTCTCTAATGACTGAATAAATAGAATTAATTCAACTATGCTTAGGCTATTTTATTTAATACTTGGTAAATAGTAATCGCTAATTGTGCCCAATAAAATCTTTACCATGAAAGTGTATCTACAGCTTATTAAGCTCAGCCATGATACATGTATTCGGCTAAAATGGTCTGCAAATAAAAAACCAGTGAATCGCTGGTTTTTTATTTTTCAGGATTTACAAGATCAGCTTGTAAACTCTTTTAGAGTTAGCCTTACAGATCTCAATAGGTCAAACAAATTGACAGTAATCATCTGCCTCAGAAGAATCTGATCAGCTTTTAGATATAAATACGTTAAAGATCTTAGCTAAAAAACCGCGCATAAAAAAACACCCCCTTCGTTTGAAGGGGGTATTTCGAATAATGAGCTGGCGATGACTTACTCTCACATGGGTAATCCCACACTACCATCAGCGCTAAGAGGTTTCACTTCTGAGTTCGGGAAGGGATCAGGTGGTTCACTCTTGCTATGG
>NZ_JBAPXX010000099.1:0-14367 GCF_049284435.1 Acinetobacter sp.
ACCTACACCATAACAACGATCTAGCATGTAAAAAAAAATGTTATTGGTCCAAATATTTCTCTTGTTTGCCGAAAAGTTACGTCCTTGTTCTGCATACAGTGGCTCGACTAAAAAGTCTAAAAGTAGCCCCATTGCCATATATTTCTTATGATAAATAGTGACTTTAACCTTTTCCTTTTCAGCAATTACTTCGCCTAATAAAGCTAGAATCTTTCGTTGACCTCTTTCAGAGCTTCTTAGTTTTTTGAACTTCGCTTCATGACCATTTTGAATTGCCAGTTTCTTAATTAATTCATCTGCTTTTTCATCATCAAAGCAATTTGCAGCCAAAACAAAAACTGGCTGATCTTTATCAAGTAATTCAGGACCAGTATTACCTGCTTCATCAAAATACACATTACCCATCGTAATCTCCCAAGCTTATCAGCTTAACTTAGCTTTCGTTTCTTTCAAATTCTTATCATGCTGTAAATCAGACCTATGTTCGAAAAACAACATAAGCATGATGTTGATGAAGAAGATTCCACAGGATATTCCTTATAGCCGTTTTTTTTGAGGCTCTTATGCTGCTCGTCATTTTTGACGGTCAGGGTATCAGTTGTGGTGATTTCTACCATAACTGAGAGTAGTGACTTTAAGTAACCCACTCAGCGAAAAATTCTGGAAGTGCTTTGCTAGGTAAAGTGATTTTCCTTGATGTACCTTGATGAAAATCCATATCATAAAAACGCCGTAAGACATACCACGTAAGGATTTAGGCCGGATATTGTCAATTTAAGCATATGAGCCATCAAGGAAAAATCTTGTAGTGATTTTGGGTTCACTTTTTGGTGGAGGCCGAATTAAACAAGGTCCACAAAAGGGTCACATTTAAGATCTAACCCTTTCGGATTTGAAATCTGATACGGCGGATCTGGTCATAGGTAGTCTTAGTGAATGCAGCTCCACTCGCCTGACCAGTACCACTTGATGGCACTAGTACCATTAAGTGATACTGGTTACATTTAATGGTACTAGTGCCATCAAGTGGTACTGGTATCTGGTACACCGTCAATGTAAAGATGCGGGGGAGCAAACTTGCTGATATTTAAAAAGAGGCCAAGTTAATGCGACATTTGAAATGTGGATTTAAAATCTGAAATTCTACCGGTACCCAAAATCATGGCATCCCTGACCGCCAAAAATAACGTGCAGCATAAGAACCACAAAAAAGAGGAGCTTTATAATCCGACCATTAAGAACCTGAGCCACTGAATAGAGGAGCAGAATCCCTCAGCGTGCACCTGACCCATGCCACAATAATCGGAAACCTAAAAAATAAAATAGACAGGTAGTTTTAAGGATATAAAAGGGGGTACATTCAGAAATAAGGATACAAGAGAGGATACACGGCGATATGCTTAAATATTAAAGCCTTTGTTTGTATGGGTTGTAGAGTATTGTTCTATCCCCGCTGAGCGCACCATTTATTAAAGCTATAAAACTGAAAAATAAATCAAATTAGTAACGCACACAGTTGCGGCCATCATCTTTTGCCCGATAAAGATTGTTATCGGCAATTTTCAAAACGTCTAGAATATTTTTAGAACTGTCTGGCCAAGAAGCAATACCAATCGAAATGCTAATGTGACCTATGTCCTGAATCTCTTTATCTGCAATCTCTTTTCTGAACCTTTCTGCACTTTCATAAACTTCAGTGAGATTGCTGTTCGGTATAATAATGATAAATTCTTCACCACCGTAGCGGCAGCAAATATCATCTTTACGAAATTTTTGCTGCATCGTCTTGGCAATATGCTTTAAGACAACATCACCTTGATCATGACCATAATTGTCATTAATGTTTTTAAAATGATCCACATCCATCAGAAGTACTGAAAAAGGGATGTTCATTTTCATGTTTTGAGTCATGACATAATTCAAACCACGACGATTCATCAAGCCGGTTAAAGGATCTGTATTAATATGATGATCCATCTTGCTCATTTGTTGTGAAAATTTGCGAACACTGAGCAGTAGGGCTAATTTGAATTTTGTGACCTCATAGTACCAGGGTTGAATATCCTTAATTTTTGAGCCGATTTCTGCCTGATTTAACAAACTCGCCATATCTGCCAATTGGTTCAACGGGGCCGAGATAGAATCAGACAACCTCCATACAATATAAAAAACAAGTAGATAAAATAAAAAGAATCCTGCGGCCAATTTATAAAGGATAGAATTTGCCTGTTTAAGTAAGTCATGGGTGGGTTGTTGGGAAACCACGATCCAGTTTGAAGTCGGAATATGAGAAAAACCTGCTAGATTATCAACGCCCTGGCTATTGATTAAACGAATTTGACCATTTTTATGCGCATGCATATATTCCAGACCAGTATTATTACTGGCCCATTGACCGATTCTTTCACGATCCGGATGGAAAATAATTTTATTTTCGCTGTTAATCACATACATATAACTATTCTTATAATTTTTATAAGTAGTTAGAAGCTGATTAATCACATTTTTTTCTTTTAAATAAATCGCTGAACCTATGAAACCCTGATACTGATCTGACTTGTCAAAAATAGGTTGAGAAATAAACACAATCATATTTTTTTGCACAGAAAAATAGGGTGAAGATATATAAGTCGATTTTTTATGAAGAGAGTCACTAATCCCTTGAGTATGTTGTATTTTACTTTTATCAATATGCAGAATATTAGGCGAAAAGTTTATTAGTCTGCCTTGGGTATCACTGATCACGACACTGTTATAGTGTTCAGACTGATATTTTAATTTATTGACCTCGGCTTCTCTCAGCTCATTGTTGTTAAAGTCTTGACCTAATATCTTGGCGCTATAGTCCAGCTCAAGAAGCATATTTCTAAAGTGGTTGTCTGTGCTTAATGAAATTTTATGGGCATGGTCAGCATTTAAGGCAAGGGAATTGTCGATTAACTGATTTTTTACGATCTGATAGCTAATAATGAGAGAAATAATAAAAAGGCTAGACACACTAAAAATAGCCAATAAAAGTATTAACTGCCTTAAATTGAGATCAAGGTGTTTCCTAAAATTATTAGCTGACATAAAAAATTAGATATATCTCGATGTATTTATGAGCATTGTATTGCATTTATATTCAATGTTTAAGGTTGATATAAAATTAAATTTCCATTAAGTGGGAGTTTTCATTTCGATCAAATTCAGAATTTATAGGTCGCTTGACTGTAAATAGAGTAGCTTTAAAAAGCTGAGTAAGGTTCTGAATATTTAACTATGCTGCAAATAAAAATATGATATTTAACATCCAGAAAATCTATTCAATAATTTTGAGCTGCCCATGTAAATGATTAAGTACTCAGACAAAAATATAGTTAATTGACCTTAATGGGGAGATTAAATTGTCGCCATTTTTTTAAAGATAACCTTTTTAAAATTAGTAGTATAGATTCTATGACAGCAGTTTCTTTGAATATTGCGTCCTTTTCCAGAAGTATTTTTATTTATAAAAAATCATATTCCAACTTAAATTTTGAAGAGCTTATTGAGGTTATGAAAGAAAGTATTGAGCTTGCTATTTAACAGGAAGTTGTATGTTTAATAGGGTATTTTTCTAGAAATCAATGAATTAAATAAAAATGATATGAATACAGAATTCTGCGTACGACAAGCCAGAAATATTCTAATCTACTTGAAAAAAATGACAATTGAAATCTTGTATAAGTCTTCTTTTAGAAGTGTAAAAGGGTATTGTCGGCTAAAAAAATACTGTTATATTGAACTCATGGTAGGTCGTAAAACCAATAAGACGCTACCGATAAGTTGGACGGATCAATGACAGTTAGTTGAGTTTGATGTTCATCACCAGACAATAAATCTAGCACTAGCCATCCAACACAGAGCTCGCAGAAATGCGAGCTTTTTTAATGTCTGCGTAATTCATTAAGTTTAATATTCTTTTTCTTATAATCCATCCAGATAAAAAAGTTTACATTGCCAAATTCGCTAACATCTTGAAGATTAATCGCTTGGCTAATTATGGTATAAAAAACTGCAAATTGGATAATGAGAGAGGAAGAAAAATGTCAAAGATGATTGATATCAAGGTGAAAGATCAATTTAGCCAAGTGATTGAGGCGAAAGCTATGCTGCGTTCCTTTGCAGAGCACAACACTCATCATGCAGCTGAGTTGGTCAAAAAAATTGAACATATCGTGGTGGATGGAGAAACAATTCTACCGAGCATTGAGCTGTTGTTTGAAAGCCAGCAATCTTCAAATATTTATCGCGTTGTCGAATAATTTAATCAGTGAACTTCAGATAGGTAGAAAAAAATTGAACTTATTTATCCGAAATCACCGATTCAGCAGATAAAAAACTCACCATTTAGGTGAGTTTTTTATACTTTGGTATTTGCTAGCTTGGATATTAATGTATGCAGCCATAATCAGAAGCGAATCGTCTACCTAAGATAAGACAACGTAGAAAAGTGTCTTGATTGGCAAAGCGATTTCCAGTGGTAATAAATAAGCTGACAGATTAAGCAATAACTTAGATCTGTTTAAGTTGCACATTTACATCATATTTTTCAAATTCTTTTAGAATCTGCGCTAAAGTTTGCTGTGCGGTTGTATGTTCAGGGTTTAAAGAAATTTCCTGACGAGTAGTGCTTTCAAAACATTCAATGGCCTGAATTAGCCAATGATGCTCAATCGGACTTTTTTGAATCAACACACGGCGAGGTTGCAAGCTGTCACTGATCTGGCGGGGAAGTACATAGGTAATCGCCAGTTGCACAAATTGCAGTTCTTCAATCGGACTTAAAAAGGTGATCACCCAGTTGCCAACTTTACTCAGTTGCATGGGATTATCGAACGCATCGAATTCTAAATAATGTGACATATACATGATCCAATCGGATGTCTATGCTCACTGTATGGCGGGATTGTAATTCTTTTTCTATCACGCTTAAGTCGGATATTTCGAGCTTTAAATTTCGCTTAAATATAAATATATCAAATAACCAATTAGTTATCTTAAATAATTAAAGCTGCTTCATTGTTAATCTCACTTATTTAAGAGTTTAAAAGACTAAGATATTCTTATTCAGGAGCTTCATTTTATTGTAATTGATCTAAAGCAAAATTGATCTGCTTCAAAATTTGATTCAATTCTTGAGGAGCAATGCGACTTTCCTGAAGTGATGTGATCCATTGCATTTGACAAAGTTTCAAACTGCGCACATCCGGTGCCTGTAAAATATGGTGAATTTGCTGCTTGGCCATCAAGCCACAATATTTTTGTAAGCTTTCCATCATCATATATTTGAGGTCTTCAAAAGACATGAGTTTCAGTTCAGGCAGCTTTTGTTCATGACTTGAATCCGTTTCAGTAGATGGAGTGTTCTGCAGTATTTTTATGGGCTCCATCTCGGGGGTTGGATCTTTCGTCGTAGAGGTCGCTGCTATCGATGAGTCTAACGATCGGTGAATCTCGGAGTGTGCAAGGTCAACTTTTGTATCTGTTCTTGCATCAGCCTGCTTTTGACTGATTGCTACATCGTCAGTTTCAGCCGGAACGATTAAATCCATGGCATAAAGTTGATCTAAGAGTTCTGTAGGAGCAAGCTGCTGCTTTAAGCCATCATTTAATAAGTTGAAATCCTGGCTACCGATCAGAACCAGTAAACGGCGTTGGCGTGCGGTCAGTGGGATGGAGCGATCCTGTAGCACCTCGATCCCACGTTGAGTTTTATAAAAATGCATCATAGTTGAAAAGATTGTTGCTTAAATTCAGCTAGAGCATAGTCTGTGAAAATTACATTAATATGAAGTGTTTATTAAAATACAGAGGTTTATTTTGATAAAACCTATAATGTTGTGATCGCCGTATTTTCAAGTGCCTTACGTAAATAAGGATCCAGCTCATCTTGACGCAACAACCATTGAACATAGTCAGCAGGTAATTCTGCAATGGCGGTGCCGCGATGTTTACCAAAATTAATCGTACGTGGAATTCGGGCATCTTCAGAAGCGTCGAATAATTCCTGCATGCTGTTGATTTTTAAATGATGCACAATATGCATCAGAATGTTGGCAGTTAAAATAATATCCATATCGGCACGATGCGCTTTACGGATCATTTCACGCGCTCTTTCGCTGCCTTTGGTGATCATATAAATCAGTGCAGAAATATTGTGTGCTTCTGCATCTGGCCAGACCCGACGTGCTAAAGCCAAGGTGCAAATTGCCTTGATTTTCGAAATATCTACTCCACATTTTTCGATAGCACGGACGTCATAATCAATATTATGGCCGATCATGTAGACGGTTTCATCAGGCAGGCGAAAGGTACTGTAATGCGGCTGACCTTCCAGATCCGATTCCAGAATATGATGGACGGCCATGGCAGCAAAAGAAATGGCTTCGTCACATGAATAAAGCTGATCGAACAGGCGGCTTTTATCCAGACTAATTTTATGCTCTACAATTTCGACAGGCGCATAAGCAATTTCTATGGGTTGACCATTTAAAGTATGCGTTTCGGTATCAAGAATAATGGCCTGCATGTCGGAAATGTGCCTGAAAAGAGAGGAGAGTAAAATCTAACATTATTATTTTGCAACTGACAATTGAATTGCTTTATTTCTGTATTAATTGCAGGCTTTTTAACTTATGACGACTATTTGATAGTTCTGGGAATAGGAAATTCTCTATTTTTTAAGTTTGCTGATTTCATAATAAATCTAAACGGGTGCGAATTTAACAAAAAAATAATGCATTCTTTTCTTGATATTGTTTAGATAAATTGGGAAATTACATGTGGTTTTATCGTTTGTTAAAGATAAAATTAGAAAAACTCATTAGAGATGATAATAAATAAGATAAGGATAAGATCGATGAAACGTCAAGTATTGACCTGTACTCTTCTCACATTAAGTGTAGCCTTAACTGCTTGTAACGATGATAGTGATAATGATCGTTTTTACGAGTCCAAACCTGCCATTCCAGTAAATAATATCGATAATCCAGTCGTGGCAACACCTGTAGCCTATACTCAAACGGATTTCTCCGGGATCGCTGACGAAAGTGTGATCATGACTTATAAGATGTTAGGAATTAATGGTAAGGAGACACAAGCTACCGCATTAGTTTTCACACCCGAAGGAACACCTCCAGCTACAGGTTGGCCAATTGTAGCATGGGCACATGGAACTACCGGTGTAGCTGATCAGTGTGCGCCGAGTCGAAAAGCGCTAAATGATTATATCAAAGCCATGATTGGCGGGCTTCTCCAAGCTGGCTATATTGTAGTGGCACCTGACTATGAAGGCTTGGGAGAGCCGAGTGGAAAAGAACTTCATCCTTTCTTGAATTTGAAAAGTGAAGCTTATTCTATTACTGATGCAGTCGTGGCTGCACGAAATTATTTAGGTTCACAAGCATCCAATCAATGGGTTGCAGTAGGGCATTCTCAAGGTGGTCAGGCAGCTTTAGGCGCTGCACAATATGCAGCACGTGCCTCTAAGATGACCTATAAAGGTACGGTAGCTTTAGCCCCGGCTTCAAATTTCAATCTGATTTTGACAGGAGGTGAACAACAGGCAGGACAAGAAACAGATCTGGATAAAAAAATTGGAACTTTAGCGTCTTTAGATACCTTTACTGCACTGATTGTTGCCGGTTTGCGTAACCCGAACCCGAACCCGAACCCGAATCTGCAATATAGCCAGATTTTTAAAATGCCAACCGATGAAATCGCGAAAAATGCAGAAACTGATTGCTATGATGTATTAGGTCAGAAATTTGGTACTGCAATGTATGCTTATGCACAATCAAATAATAACTCAGTAAATAATTATCCTCGTACTCAAACTAACTTTATGAGTATTCCAGTCGTAAAGAACTTCTTGGAAAAAGATTCTCAGCCTTTACTTGTTAAAGTGTCTACGCCAGTAATTATTTATCAGGGTTCAGTAGATAGTACCGTCCCGAAAGCAGCAACAGATGTATTAGTTGCACTCGCCAATCAGAAACAGACTTCAGTAAGTTATATTACGGATGAGTCAAATGCGACTAAATGGGATCATGGTAGTGTCTATGCACTGAATATTCCTAATATTATTTCAGATGTAAAATCTCTAATGCCAATTCAATAACTTATTTTTATCTGAATGGCTCATGTTTTTTTAGATATGAGCCATTTTTATTGCAAACTGAATAAAGTTCATGATCGAAAATTTAAAACTTCATGCTACAATACGCGCCAATCTTAGCACGGCTTAAAAGCCCTAAATCAATAGGACCTCGCTAATGTTTGCCAATATCTCTATCGCTGAATTTGATCCAGAATTAGCTCAAGCAATCTCGAATGAAGATGCTCGTCAAGAAGCTCATATTGAGCTAATCGCTTCTGAAAACTACTGCTCACCAGCAGTCATGGAAGCTCAAGGTTCAAAACTTACTAACAAATATGCGGAAGGCTACCCAGGTAAACGCTACTATGGCGGTTGCGAGTATGTAGACGTTATCGAACAATTGGCGCTTGACCGTGCTAAAGAACTCTTTGGTGCTGATTATGCTAACGTTCAGCCACATGCTGGTTCACAAGCAAACTCAGCAGTTTACTTAGCGCTTCTTAACCCAGGCGATACAGTTCTGGGTATGAGCCTTGCTCACGGTGGTCACTTGACTCACGGTGCGAAAGTAAGCTTCTCTGGTAAAACATATAACGCGATTCAGTACGGTTTAAACCCTGAAACTGGCGAGATCGATTACGAAGAAGTTGAGCGTTTAGCGCTTGAGCACAAGCCACGCATGATCGTTGCTGGTTTCTCTGCATACAGCCAAATCGTTGACTGGCAGCGTTTCCGTGAAATCGCGGACAAAGTAGGTGCTTATCTGTTTGTTGATATGGCTCACGTTGCAGGTTTGGTTGCTGCTGGCGTTTACCCAAGCCCAGTGCAAATTGCTGACGTTACTACGACTACGACTCATAAAACACTTCGTGGTCCACGTTCTGGTTTAATCCTTGCGAAAGCAAACGAAGAAATCGAGAAAAAATTACAGTCAGCTGTATTCCCAGGTAACCAGGGTGGTCCTTTGGTTCACGCGATTGCGGCAAAAGCAATCTGCTTTAAAGAAGCTATGGCGCCTGAATACAAAGCTTACCAGCAACAAGTTGTAGTAAATGCGAAAGCAATGGCTGAAGTATTAATCGCGCGTGGTTATGACGTAGTTTCTGGTGGTACTGAAAACCACTTGTTCTTGTTGTCTTTAATTAAACAAGACATCACAGGTAAAGAAGCTGATGCCTGGTTAGGTGCTGCTCACATTACTGTGAACAAAAATTCTGTACCAAACGATCCACGTTCTCCGTTTGTGACTTCAGGTATCCGTATTGGTACACCTGCTGTGACTACTCGTGGTTTCGGTGAAGCTGAAGTACGTGAACTTGCTGGCTGGATCGCTGACATTCTGGATGCGAAAGGCGACGAAGCTGTCATTAACAAGGTAAAAGAAAAAGTTGCAGCGGTATGTGCTAAATTCCCAGTTTATGCATAATTGCTTATAAACGCAAAGGAGCTCCCAACCGGGAGCTTTTTTTATAGCTGTAAAAATAACGATGTAAAAGATGTTTAGACTTGATCGAGCGCAATTTCAGTTGAGCTAAATATATAGAACGATGCTTAAAGCTCAATATTGGTGTAGGGCTAATGTTTATGCCGCAAGAGATTGAGTCATCAATAAAATCATATTGAGTTTTTCTAAATCTGGCTTAAAGTCTTTCATCAACTCTCTTTATTTTTAAATGCTTTAAAAGAATGGATACATTCGTTGCACGCTTTGCTTGGCATCATCTACAGGAATTATTTTCAGAATCTGATGTTTTAAAAGCATTGGATATCCTACTGGATAGCATGCTAGATGAAGCACTTGAGTAAATCCCATGTTACTGTAAGGTAGTGCTGATATAAGCGCTGTGAATGACATCATTCTTTTTATTTAAACGTTATATGGATCGGTATCATTTGAATATGGGTAAATCCTGTATTTAAAAATGCTGCTGGCGGTTGATTGATTAATTTTTCATTTATGAATTAAACAAGGTAATAAGGATGACTAAACCCAACATTATTTTATCTGAACAGGATTTACATCGTCTGGAAACGATGCTGGAGAATCAGAGTAAGCTGAGCGAAACCATGATCCGCTTAGAGGATGAATTGGCACGTGCTGAAGTGGTCGAGCCGCAAGCGATTGCAAGCAATATCGTGACCATGCATTCCCGTGTGTTGCTGACCATTGCACCTTCTACAGAAGCTGTTGAGGTGACACTGGTTTACCCACACGAATTTAAAGGTGAAAAGGGGCAGGTCAATGTCATCGCACCGATAGGCGCAGCCATTTTGGGCTTAGCGGAAGGTCAAACCATTGAATGGCCACAACCAGATGGTCATACGATGAAAGTGACCATCGAAAAAGTGCTGTTTCAGCCGGAGAGCGAAGGGGATTATCTTTAAGCCACCGTTGGATCATCCTTGAAAGCCATAGCAATATGGCTTTTTTTGTATATGGATTTTAAGTAAAACTTAATGTTGTAAGTGTTTGGATCAGACTAAATAAATTTTAAAATTCTAAATGATTAAAGTTAAATAATTCTTAAGATGCAATGTAGCCATCTTAGCTGTGCAATTGGATTGTATTCCAGAAATCATAATTAAAATAAAGATAAAACATGGATTTAGTTAAAGTGATGTAACGAATTTCTGGATAAATATACACAAAGTGGTCTGTTTTTTTGCTACATTCGAAGATGTACTAGACTTCTTTGTTTCACTTTTTAAAAGGATATCACCTCAACCATGTCGCGCTTTGAAGCTCTACCTGCCTTGACTGACATGATGCTTGATCGTGAGGAAATTCTGGCGATTAAGCGTAATGAGCTTGTGCCTGTACTGGATAATCAATATGGGCTGAATCATTATGCAGATGCTTTGATTCAGGCACAGTCCGTTCTACTGAATGGTGTAGATCCGCACTTGACTCAACAGTTAAGCCAGACCATTGAGCAATTGATTCATGCCTTGGCAGAATCTAAAAAATATCTGAAAAAACGTAAATTTAATGCTCTACAGAAATGGCTGGGCATCGATCTGGATTATGGCTCAAGTCAGATGGAATATTATCAACGGCTGGACTGTTTGCTGGATCAGGCCGATCATTTAAGCCGTAAATTACAGATTGAAATTCAGAAATCCCAGTCGCGTTTTCAGCAGCTTTTGGGGTTGCGCGAACAGATGGCTAAGCACATTGTCGCAGCAGATGAGTTTTTATCTGAATATCCGCTATTCGTCAAAAACCAGCATCCATTGGATAATTTTTCAGAACGCCTATCCAAGAAAATCAATACCCTACGTACTTTGCAAAGCAGTAATGATATTGCCATTACCCAGATGCAACTTTCGCAGCAGCTTTCCTTTAGTTTGCTGGATCGCTTTAAGGAAGCGCAGCAGGTCTTGATTCCGGCTTGGCAATATCATGTCAAACAAAGCCAGACGAAACACTCGACAAGTGATCTGGAAAAACTTGATAATAGCCGTGAGAGTCTGATTAAAACGTTAAAAAAATCCCTCGAGAAACCCTCGAAAACATAACAATATAAGGTGAACTATGACCAAGTCTGATTTAGTAAATTTACCTGTTGAAAGCTCGAATGAACTGGTCGAACAAAAATTCCAGCAAATGGACCTGAAAGAACTGGGCTTGCAGCCTGCTGACTTTCAGGAGGTGCTGGCTGCACGTAAAGAATTGCAGAATATGAGTCATAACAGTGTGGCTGAATATGGCAAAAATATTGCGACCAAAACTTCGACCTATACCGATGAATTGCTGAATCTGGTCCAAAATAGAGATCTGGATGCGACAGGACAAAAGCTGAATCAGGTGGTACAGGTGGCTCAGCAGCTGAATACCAGCAGTATTCTCAATAAAAAGAAAAGCTCGGGTTTTTTTGGCAATATCATCAGCAAATTCAAAGGTGCGAAAGATAACTTTGATGTACATTTTAATACCACTAAAGAGCAGTTAGATGTACTGGTGAAAGAGATTGAAACCTCGCAATCCGGTTTGAAAGCACGTGTTGATACCCTGGATAAAATGTTTGACGGGGTGCAGGATGAATATAAACAGCTCGGGGTACATATCGCCGCAGGCCGTTTACGCGAACAAGAGCTGCAGCAGGAAATTTCCACTTTAACCGCCTTGCCGCAAGATCAGAGCACCACTCAGAAAATTTATGACCTGAACCATCTGGCCAATAATTTAGAAAAACGTGTCAGTGATTTACAGGTATTGCAGCAATCTGCGATGCAGACCTTGCCAATGATCCGGATTATCCAGTCGAATAACCTGATGCTGGTCGACAAGTTCTATGCGATCAAAAACATTACTTTACCGGCGTGGAAAAACCAGATCAGTCTGGCAATTTCTTTAAGTGAACAGAAGAACAGTGTACAACTGGCCAATACCATTGATGATGCTACCAATGAGCTGCTGCGCCGTAATGCTGACCTGTTGCATCAGAACTCGGTCGATACGGCTAAAGCCAACCAGCGCTCGGTGATTGACATTGAAACGCTTGAACATGTGCAAAACACCCTTATTAAAACTGTAAACGATGTGATTCAGATCCAGAAAGAGGGTGTACAAAAACGTACAGAAGCAACCGTGCGTTTGAAAGCTTTGCAGGATAATCTGAATCATTTGGTGATTGAATCAAGTACCAGTGGATCCAAGCCCAACTAAATCAAGTAGGGCCAAAATCTGAAAGAAGGAGTAGAGATTGCCGCCCTTAGATGAATATGCCGTTAAGCCTCAGGACATCAAGCAGGGGGTAGTTGCACTCAAGAAACGTCAACGCAATTTGATGCTATTGGGTTTGACCACCTCCACCGTATTTATAGCTTCAATGATGAGCCTGTTTTTCCAGCAGGAGCTGGTCTACGGCTTTTTTGGCCTGAGTACTCAAATACAGCAGTTGCATTTACCGGTCAGTGTAGATGCCACACTGGCCAGCATTGGTGATAGTCCGGATTATTTTTTTAGTTTGCTGAGCTGGTTTGGCTGGCTGATTATTAAAATTTTTGCCTCTTTCATCGGCGCATTTTTTGTCATTAGCTTACTGAAAAAATTGCGTTTCTTTTATGTGCGCTTTCAGTCTTTTGTGCTGAAATTTGTCGGCTGGCTGATTGCTTTTATCGTGATCTGGTCAGGATTGACTTACTGGCAGCATGATCTACGTAATGATCGGGATGATGCTTATCAGCAAGTGGTGTATTACGATAGCAATATCAATGACAGTGAAATTGCCCGTTATCTGGCCGATTCAGAGATTGCTGCGCCCGTGAAGTCTTATTTGCTGGCACAAACGGCACTGTTACATAAGCCCGTCGATTTATCCGCAGCACGACCTTATGTGGCCCAAGTGGTTGAGGCAGAGAAAAAAGACGCCAAATTTGAGCAATATGGGTTCAAACCTGAACAGATCTGGACCATGCAGCAACAGGTCTATGGTCAAGCCATGACACCAGTCGCCAAGAGTGTAAATACGCAGGTGCAACAGGCGGATCAGTTAAGTCAGATCACGAATCTGGTCATTATTGGCGTTGCTATTTTATCGGCGCTACTCAGCCTAATCTTGTTTTTTTTGGCCAACTCAATCAAGGGTCGTTCCCTGCGTATTGAACAGCGGATTCATTAATTTCCCAAAATGCTCCTGAATAAGGTAATAAAGGTTAGATAAGAAATTGCCTGATCTTTATTATTTTTATTCATGATGATATGGGATACGCGGAAACGTCATCCACAACTGTCTGAGGCAGGATTTGATTAGAAAATAATTGTTTCTGCGATAAATTAAAAAATGAACGGTAGTGAACGAGTTTTGTGGTGAGGAGCATTGCTCCGCAAGATGGTTTCCTTGCGAAGCTCTGCTTCTCATTTTGCCGAAATAAAAGTAGCATATAGACTACAAGCGTTTGATTTAAAATGGCAAAATGCCATTATTCACTAATGGTAATTAAGAACTTTATTTCTAAATTCCTTAATTGACTGGTATTACGAGAATAAAAGAACATTCTTTTTAAGTAAGTTCAGTATTATTTTTAAGTCAAACTGTTCAACTTGTTCTATATAGCCCAAAAACTAATATGAAGCAGCATAAAATCTATGATTGGATTAATAATCTAAAATATAGATTAACAAAATAAAAACAAACTGTTTTACCTATTTATTCAATTCATTTAATATCCTGTTATCAAATAAACATTTACTCCTTTGGAGACGTTAGCAATGTTAGACCAAAATACTTCAGCCCAACTTA
>NZ_JBAPXX010000100.1:0-3435 GCF_049284435.1 Acinetobacter sp.
TCGACATCAACTACTACGCTGTACCACAAGCACGTACTTCAAACATGAAGCATCGTCCAGTGGGTATGGGCATCATGGGCTTCCAGGATGCTTTATATGAAATGAACTTGGCGTATGGTTCTGAAGCAGCTGTTGATTTTGCCGATGAATCTATGGAAGTAATCAGCTACTACGCGATTTCAACTTCAAGTGATTTGGCTGTTGAACGTGGTACGTATGAGACATTTAAAGGTTCATTGTGGGATCAAGGGATCTTGCCAATCGACTCTTTAGATATCGTTGCGAAATCACGCCCTGAACGCATGTTCGAAGTGGATCGTACTACTCGTCTGGATTGGGATACTTTACGTAACAAAGTTCAAAAAGACGGTATGCGTAACTCGAACGTGATGGCAATTGCTCCGACTGCAACGATTTCAAACATCTGTGGTGTGTCTCAATCCATTGAACCGACATTCCAGAACCTGTATGTGAAATCAAACCTGTCTGGTGAATTCACCGTGATTAACCCGTATCTGGTACGTGCGTTAAAAGAACGTGGTCTTTGGGATGCAGTAATGGTCAATGACCTGAAACATTTCGAAGGTTCTGTTCAGAAGATTTCTCGTATTCCTGAAGAGCTTAAAGCCATCTTCGCGACTGCGTTTGAAGTTGATACTCGCTGGATCGTAGATGCTGCTTCACGTCGTCAAAAATGGATCGACCAAGCACAATCTCTTAACCTTTACATCGCTGGTGCAAACGGTAAGAAACTGGACATCACTTACAAGATGGCCTGGTTACGTGGTCTTAAGACAACTTATTACCTACGTGCATTGGGTGCGACTTCTGCTGAGAAATCAACCATTAATACTGGCGCATTGAATGCAGTTAAACCTGCAACTGTTGCGGCTCCTGTTGTAGCAGCAGCTCCTGTAGTTGAAGCGCAAAAACCTGAAGCTCCTGCAGAGGAAGAAGGTTTTGCTCAAGCGGCTCCAGTGCCAATGGCATGTTCAATTGACAATCCTGATTGTGAGGCTTGTCAATAATTGGCGAGTTTCTAGAATCCCCCTAAATCCCCCTTTTTCAAAGGGGGACTTCCAGAAATCAAAATAGGTGGATGGAAGCCCCTTCTTTATTAAAAGGAGGGGTTGGGGGAGGATTTAGAATTTAATACAAATAAGGAAACCTCAATGCCCCATATGACCCACAACTACATGTTAGGACTTGCGGCATTGCTGATTTCCTTTGGTATTACCTTTTATTTACCAATTGCTTATTTCTGGCTCAAAGTTCGCCAGCAGCGTAAGCAAAATAAGTAGTTTTCTTTAGACGAATTACTTCTTTTGATTATGTAGCAATACAAAATCAAATCTAGATTGAAGATTATGAAAGATAAAAGTAATTGGAGATTTAGAAAAGATTTGAGAAAAATGTTGGGGATATTGCAGTATCCCCCTCATTTGACTCAAATAAACAGGCAATTTGCTGTTGAATTGAGAGTACTTTCCGATAAGAAAGTAAGGGAATAATCCCTCAACTTAGTTCTCTCGTCAACAGTAAATTGCAAACAAACCAGTAACTTATTGAAGGTACAGATAATGTTTTTTTGCAACACCCAATTTACTTATTTGATGAACACTAATGATGAGGATTTTACCTATGAGTATTTATTGTATTACGTATGATTTGAGGCTTAAATCAAGTCGACACTATCAACAACTTCTTAGTTTTATAAGAAAAAATTATGAAGTTATACAGCATCAAAAATCTGTATTGATTGTGTCTTCATTGGAGTCAGCCGAAGCTATACGGAAGGGTTTATTACCTTTTATTGATGAAAAAGACAAATTAGAGGTCTTTGAATTAAATAGAAGTGATATTGATAAATTAGTAGCTTAGAAGAACCCCAAACCATTTAATGTTCGCATTAAATGGTTTTGAAATAGAGACAGGTTTATAATCTTTATTCTATTTCACTGGGGTTCACCTGATTTTTAATTAAGGAGAATCCCATGTCTATCCTAAGTTGGGACGATTTCGAAGATGATTCGCAAAAACCGGCTGCACCTGAACAGCAGCCTGCGCCCGTCGAGCCGCAAAAAGCGACTAATTCACAGATGGTATCTGATGCAGGCAACGCATCGCCGGATGTGGCAGCTGCACAACCCCTTAGAGCCACTCAAAACCGAGGATCAAATCCAACCGATTCGCTGGCAAGAGCATCTGCTTCCCTAGAACAGCTTGATGTTGCACCGGGTCTGGAAGAGCTTGAAATGGGTGCGCAGCGTGTACAGGTTGACGACAAGGCGATGATCAACTGTCGTGCAGACTTGAACCAGCTTGTTCCATTCAAATACGAATGGGCTTGGCAGAAGTATCTGGACGGATGTGCAAACCACTGGATGCCGCAAGAAGTCAACATGAACCACGACATTGCGCTCTGGAAGTCTGAAAATGGCTTGACTGAAGATGAACGTACCATCGTCATGCGTTCGCTCGGTTTCTTCTCGACTGCCGATTCACTGGTTGCAAACAATCTGGTACTGGCAATTTACCGTCACATTACCAACCCTGAATGCCGTCAGTACATCTTACGTCAGGCGTTTGAAGAAGCGATTCACACACATGCTTACCAATACTGTATCGAGTCTTTAGGTATGGACGAAGGCGAAGTCTTCAACATGTACCGCGAAGTACCGTCAGTTGCACGTAAAGCGGCGTGGGGCCTGAAATATACTCAGTCTTTAAGTGATCCTACTTTCAAAACTGGTACACCTGAAAACGACCAGATTCTGCTTCGCAACCTGATCGCGTTCTACTGTGTACTTGAAGGTATCTTCTTCTACTGCGGTTTCAGCCAGATCCTGTCGATGGGCCGTCGTAACAAGATGAATGGTGTTGCTGAACAGTTCCAGTACATCCTGCGTGATGAGTCAATGCACCTGAACTTCGGTATCGATATGATCAACCAGATCAAGATCGAAAACCCAGGTTTATGGACCACTGAATTTCAGGAAGAAATCATCCAGATGATTCTTGAAGGTACGATGCTGGAAATCGAATACGCACGTGACACCATGCCACGCGGTGTACTTGGCATGAATGCTGGCATGATGGAAGAATACCTGAAGTTCATTGCCAACCGTCGTCTGGCGCAGTTAGGCTTGCCTGAACAGTTTGCTGGCGTGAACAACCCGTTCCAGTGGATGTCAGAAATGATGGACTTGCGTAAAGAGAAGAATTTCTTCGAGACGCGCGTAACAGACTATCAGACTGGCGGTGCGTTAAGCTGGTAAGGTTTAACTTAAAATGACATGATATCTGTCATTTTAACTTTAAATAAAAAGCCACCCTTGCGGTGGCTTTTTTATGATCTGATTTATCGTCTTCAATTCTGGAATTTATTTCAACCGCTTCCCTGCTTCATCAATAATCATTTCCCCATCTTCCTTG
>NZ_JBAPXX010000101.1:0-3403 GCF_049284435.1 Acinetobacter sp.
CTGGGCGTAAAGACACACCACCACGGTTCATGATGAAATCAGGAAGCGAGTGTTGCATTTGAACGTCAACTGGTTTTGGATACGCAGCTGTATGACAGAAAGATTGCATAACAAGGTCAGCAGAGAAGCCTAGGCAAGCCAAGTCTTTCAATTCGTCACGAGTCATTGGACCAGTTGTATCTTGCGAACCCACAGTAGTCATCTTAGGTTCACAGTAAGTACCTGGAAGTACACCTTGACCTTCAGGAAGACCACAAGCGCGACCAACCATCTTCTGAGCTTGAGTGAAACCTTTACCAGTTGCAGCAGGCTGAACCGGAGTACGGAACATTGTAGATACTGGAAGACCTAAAGCTTCACGCGCTTTAGTCGTCAAACCACGACCTACGATCAGGTTAATACGACCACCAGCACGAACTTCGTCTAGAAGTACTGGAGTTTTAAGTTCAGCTTCAGCGATTTGTGCGCCGTCTTTGAACGCAGTTACTTTAGCAGCAGCGTGATCGATCTTAAGAACGATTTCGTCGCCCATGTTCATGTTGGCAACATCGATCTCGATCGGTAATGCACCCGCATCTTCCATGGTGTTGAAGAAAATCGGAGCGATTTTAGAACCTAGGCAGTAACCACCGTCTTTTTTGTTCGGGATGTGCGGGATGTCGTCACCGAAGAACCAAAGTACAGAGTTAGTTGCAGATTTACGAGAAGAACCTGTACCAACAACGTCACCAACGTAAGCAACTTGGTTGCCTTTCGCGATCAGCTCTTTAATTTGGTTAAGTGGACCCACTTCACCAGGAACTTCTGGATTGATCCCGTCACGTACGTTTTTCAACATTGCATTTGCGTGCAATGGAATGTCTGGACGGCTCCAAGCGTCTTGTGCAGGTGACAAGTCGTCAGTGTTAGTTTCGCCAGTTACTTTGAAAACTGTCAGTTTGATTTCTTCAGGAACGTCTTTACGGCTAGTGAACCATTCAGCGTCAGCCCAAGACTGCATAACTGCTTGAGCATTTACGTTACCAGCTTTTGCTTTATCAGCAACGTCATGGAATGCATCAAATACAAGAAGCGTTTTTTTCAATGCTTCAGCTGCAAGTTCAGCAAGCTCAGTATTGTCTAAAAGTTCAACTAAAGGCGCTACGTTGTAACCACCAAGCATAGTACCTAGTAAGTAAACAGCACGTTCTTTAGAAACGAGTGGAGAGGTTGCTTCGCCTTTTGCCAATGCAGCTAAGAACGCAGCTTTTACATATGCAGCTTGGTCAACACCTGCTGGTACACGGTTTTCAAGCAAATCTACCAAGTATGCTTCTTCACCAGCTGGCGGGTTTTTTAGTAGTTCAACTAATGCAGCTGTTTGGGCATCGTCAAGTGGCTTCGGTGGGACTCCGAGTGCGGCACGTTCTTCAACGTGTTGGCGGTAAGCTTCTAGCACAGTGTTATTCCTCTTTTTTAAAAAATTACTTATGAATTCCTGCTTATTCCAAGCTTCATAAATAATATGGACTCCGAAATTTTACTAAATTTCCAGTTAAAAGTTAATGCAACTCAAGTGTTTCTTCGTGATGCTCGTTATTTTATAACTAAATGATGCTCTTAATGATTATTCCATAATCAGTTCCAGCTTACACCACACGAAACAAGCCCATGAATAGGCCCTTTTAACTGAATTTAATGCATAAAAAAGGCAACCCTGATGTTGCCTGATTTGAAGTTAAAAAGATACTCCACCTTAGTGTACAGTGGTCGAGTTTAAATACTGCTGATATGAATCTCGGCAGCCTTGGAATTTCACCACGCATTCATCTTCATAGGTTGTACTGTGATTATTGCTGGCAAAGGAAATATCAACCTGATACAGCTTTTTATCTTGTTCTAGCATCTTCTTTAAAACGACTTTGTCACCCACGCTGAGTACATAGCGACTGCCGCCAATAATGACCACACCCTCTTCATCTTCAAGCAGCAGATCAGAATGATGTAAATATCTTACGACTTCCATATTATGCTACTCCTCGGTTAATTGGAGTTAAATTCATTATTCAATATAAAGATAAGTATTTCTATATTTTAGATTTAGAAATTGTCACAAAGTGTACATTTGCTTAGGCTATTTTTATTATTCAGTCTTTTGAAGATGCATATATTTAAAAATACGCTTAATGGGAAATATGGGTTGGATAATTTTATCTAGATATAAAAAACCGTTCCTTAGAACGGTTTGTAATCTGGTAATTCATCATGCGGTGTCGCAATACACTTTGCAGTAAATTCAGCGCGGACTTTTTCACGTGCTGCTTTTACATCTGCCTTAATCTCTTCGGCTGGAATTGCATAGACTTCATCAATAATATTCAGGATAAAACCTTTGGTGGTTTCATCGTCGATCTTGTTGGCATGCTCGATTGCTTTTTCTTTCTCAATCGCGTTCTGACGATCCAGCATAATGGTACGCGCCGCATTACCGACACTTCGACAATAACCTTGCCACTGCTCTTCAGGGGTTAAGGGTTTCTTCTCGGCACAACCGGCCAGAGCCAGCATAAACGATAAAGCCAA
This sequence comes from Acinetobacter sp., assembly GCF_049284435.1. Taxonomy (GTDB): domain Bacteria; phylum Pseudomonadota; class Gammaproteobacteria; order Pseudomonadales; family Moraxellaceae; genus Acinetobacter. Next base: position 2,563 of record NZ_JBAPXX010000101.1, read on the forward strand.
TAACTTTTTCATGAATTTCTCCTTCCGAGGGGCAATATAAAAGATCGGGGAAGATTTGTCATTTCAAAATGCTTATTGTACTGAATTAAAAAAAGCCCACTAATGGGCTTTTTCATTTTGTGTGATTAACCGCATGAGGCCTGAATAATTTTTTTGCTTGCAGGATCTACGGTTACAGTCACTCGTTCTTCACGATAATCCATGGTCACCGCTTGACCCGGCTCGACCATACGTACAATTTGTGCTTTGGTTTTTTGCTTGATTTGTTCTTCAGTCAGATTAGATTGACCGACCAATGCCGCTGCATGATCAGCAATACATTTAGGTTGATTCATGTGCAGTAATTCCCACTCCTCGACCACCTGACCATTCTTTAAATGGCAATATCCGACCTGACCATTGCTTTCAGTACGAATTTCAAGTTTGCCACCCTGATTGACACAATAAGCGCTTGCAGGATTCGCTGAACCTATTTTAGGAGCTTCCGTCTCAGATTGCGGCGTGGTGGTACATGCACTTAGAGCAACAGCCAGCAAACCGAACAGCATTGTTTTTTTCATGAGAGCCTATTCTTCTTCAATAATTCTTCACCAATTTAGCATATTTCCTTGTCCTTGCCAGACACAAGTCTGTGTACATTTTTAACCGTACTTTTTCATTAAAGAATGGAAATAAGACCTTTGTGAATTAAGGACTTCAACGCTATAAATTCTCTCAATGAACAAGATAAACAGAAGAGAAGAACCTCTCCATAATAAGGAAATGCCGGACGAATCGCCTGAACTAAGTGATTATGCATTTCAATAGAATTGCATTGTCATTACACAAATCAAATATGACT
>NZ_JBAPXX010000102.1:0-2719 GCF_049284435.1 Acinetobacter sp.
GAAGTTAGAGCAATTAAAGATCCATCATAAGATGAATCATTTTGCTCTGAAAGCAAAAATATATCTGAACTCTTTAAAAGCAGCCTATGCAGAAATTTCTTGTTTTAAAAAGGCTGCTGCTTAACATCAGTTATTTAAATACATTTAGCACGCTCCTGTGCAGATAATGAAATATTAAAAATTGCGCCGGATTCCCCCTGGCAGACCCATAAATAACCCTGATGGTTTTCAATGATGCTACGCGATAAAGTCAGTCCGATACCCATGCTGTCTTTCTTGCTCGAATAAAAAGACTCGAACAGCTGTTCTGGATTTTGTCCTTGCAGTCCCGGACCATTGTCGGCAATGGCAATTCGGGCATGCTGGTTGTGCTGCCAGGTCCGGATATAGATATCACGCTGACCTTCAGGATTGCGTTGTAACGCATCCACCGCATTAAAGACCAGATTAATCATTACCTGACTAAACAGGGTTTCATCAGCAGAGATAAAAACTGGCGTCACACTCAGTTCATAATGAATGGTACAGCCGCCCTGATCGGCTTTCAGTCCAATCAGGGGATGCAGGTCCTGAATCAGTTTATTGAGGGAATGAACCTGAAAATTGGCTTCGCCTTTGCGCAAAAGCTGCGCATACTGTGAATAATCTCGTTGACCCGTTTGGTCTGATCCAGTGCGGCATTCATGGCATCCAGCGTTTCAGTGGTATTGGCCAGGCCGTTTTGAATACGGATAATGCTGCCACCGACATAATTATTGAGTGCAGCTAAGGGCTGATTCAGTTCATGTGCCAGTGCGGTCGCAAGTTCACCCATGGTTTTGCAGCGTGACATATGGCCTAACTGACGTTCCCGAGCCCGCGCCATTTCTTCTGCTTCAATCCGTTCGCTAATATCGCGGTAATTATCAGAATTCCCTGAATATCCCGATGGTCGAGCAGGTTGCGATAGGTTGCTTCATGGTGCCGCCACTTACCATTATGGTGCAAAATTTTATAATGCAGCACTCCAATCGACTGTTCAGCGGGTTTTTTAAATAACAGTTGCCGGACTTTGATACGGTCATCCGGATGAATGACACTTAAGACATTCTTATTTAAAACAAAGCGGTCACGATAACCCAAAATACGTTGTAGAGAAGGGCTGGCATACAGCAGTTTACCTTGCAGGTCCAGAATCGCGATGCCATCGCCCGAGTTTTCCAGCAGCATCTTGAAATACTGATCTTTAGACTGCAGCTGATACTGATATTTCTTGATTTCGCTAATGTTACGAACCAAAGCCAGCAGTTTGGGTTGATGTTCAATTTCGACTGTTTTCAGGCAAACTTCAACGGGAATCTGCCTTTGATTCTGTGCCTGAATGATCCATTCAAATGTAATTGCTTCATGGCTGGCAGCTTATTGCACCTTTTTTAAGGCATGGTGAAAATCAAAACCATGGCTATGCGCACTGATTTTTTCTACACTCATGCTGATTAAATCAGATTTGCTGTAACCGGTCAGGTCTTCAGCTGCTTCATTGACGTCCATGAACTCGACACTGCCGATATCATGCACAAAAATGGCATCACCCGCCTTATCAAAGATGGTTTGATAATAATTTAAACTGGTCATTCTCATTCCTTACCTGAGATAGCATCCGGCGATGCTGGTACAGGGGTATTCGTCTTCACTGATGAATACTTGTTGTTATTGCATTTCATATTGGAGCAAAGTAAAAAGAGTTCAATTACACTTCAGGTCTAATTACATACTTTAAACATATAAAATAAATACACACTGCACACATCAGTCTAGTAAGGTTTGACTAAGCAAAATTAGTACCATTTTCATGTTTTAAAATGACTGGCAGATCACATTGTATTTTTTCAGCAGGATTCTTTCCCAGTTAAGCCAAACTTTCTGCTATCAGCCAGCATTCTATTTTTAATTAGTCAGTCCTTTTGTTAAGACATAGAATTAATTCAATTTTGTAGTAATAGCGATCAGTAGATGGCATTCAGCTGGATTTTCTTTACTTTAATGGCCGCATTTATGCAGGCTTGGCGTAATGCCTTTCAAAAACAGCTTAGTACCACGGTTGATGTCTGGGGAGTCACACTGGCACGCTTTATTTTTGGCTTGCCATTTGCTGCGCTGTACCTGAGCAGCCTGTATTCTTTCAAGCCAGTTGAAAGTGTTGTTCACTTCACTCCAAAGTTTTGGGTCTATGTGGTGATCGCAGGTTGTAGCCAGATTTTAGCTACGGCGCTGATGGTACAGCTGTTCAAGCAAAAAAATTACGCGGTTGGGGTAGGGCTGGCAAAAAGTGAAGCCATTTTAGCCGCCATTATCGGCGTGACCTTTTTAGCAGATCATTTATCGCTATTGGCCTGGATCGGTGTGGTACTTGGTGGTTATGCGGTGTTTTTGCTGAGTAAGGGCCAGCAGATCAGCGGATTTTCTGCCAAGACTTTAGCAATTGGAGTCGGCAGTGGTTTGAGTTTTGCCATTACCTCACTATTGGTCAGAGAGGCGAGTCTGGAATTAAGCGTATTACCAACTGTACATCGTGCCGCATGGGTACTGCTGATGGTGATTAGTTTTCAGTGCATCAGTATGTTGATCTATCTGAGTCTATTTAGCCGCCAGACTTTAGTGGCTATGTGGCAACGCTTGGGATTAACTTTTAAAGTCAGTGTATGCAGCTTTATGGCATCGCTGGGCTGGTTTACTGCTA
>NZ_JBAPXX010000103.1:0-3148 GCF_049284435.1 Acinetobacter sp.
CCGCAATTGCCTCGGCTATTCCGCATCCGGAACGGGTGATTGGGCTGCATTTCTTTAATCCGGCCCCCGTGATGAAACTGGTCGAGATTATCCGCGGACTGAAAACTTCAGCAGTCCTTGCCGATGCAGTATTTGAGCTAATGAAACACTGGAATAAAGTTCCAGTACGGGCCAAATCGACCCCCGGTTTTATCGTCAATCGTGTCGCGCGCCCTTATTATGCCGAAGCCTTTCGTGCCTTGCAGGAAAATGCCACTACACCTGAACAGCTCGATTACATCATGCGCGAATGTGGCCGTTTTGCCATGGGGCCATGTGAACTCACGGACTTGATTGGACAGGATGTTAATTTTTCGGTGACGCAAAGTGTTTATCAGGAGTTTTTCTATGAGCCGCGCTACCGCCCATCCTTAATTCAAAAAGAGCTGGTCGATGCCGGCTGTTATGGCCGCAAGACCGGTCAGGGTTTTTATGATTACGCTCAGGCCAAGCCTGCACCAGCGTATGAATTGCCAGTGTGTTATGCCAAATCACTGAACAAATTAAAAGTCATCGTGCGCGGTGACTGGCTGCATTCACCCGCACTGATTGAACGTTTAAAACAGGCATCTCATGTGGAACTGAGTTTTCAGGCGGCGGAACAGAATGAAATCCTGATTGGTGATGTTTCGCTGCGCTTATCGCTCGGCGAGTCAGTTGAACTGGCTTATCCGCATGACCCCGTGGTGTTGATGGACTGGCATGCAGATTGGGCCAATGCTCAGGCGATTCCGGTAGTTGCATCACCTGCCTGTAGTGAAGAACAGCACCAAGCGGCAGAGCTATTCCTTGTAGGTATGAATGTGATACCAATTTGGTCTAAGGATCATCCAGGTCTTTATGTTATACGTAGTATTGCTATGCTGGTGAATGAAGCCTGTGAAGCGGTATTGCATGATATTGCATCAGAACAAGATATTGATTCTGCTATGAAATATGGCGTGAATTATCCTTGTGGTCCATTCGAGTGGGCGGATAGAATTGGATATTACACAATTTTACAAATTTTAAAAAATATGTATCGTGTTTATGGTGAAGACCGCTATAGAACTAGTATATATTTAGCAAAGAAAGCGGTGCAGGGACATGCACAGAAAAATCAGCAGCAACCATTACGCGTCGCGGGCTAAAAGGAACAATCATAGAACAGGTTTATATTTTTGCTGGAATACGCACACCGATCGGACGCTATGCCGGTGGACTGAGCAGTATCCGTAGCGATGATCTGGCAGCGCTACCGATTCAATATCTCAAAGATCAGTATCCTGCATTGCCATGGGCAGAACTGGATGAAGTGATCTTGGGCTGTGCCAATCAGGCCGGTGAAGATAACCGCAACGTTGCGCGTATGGCTGCTTTACTCGCAGGGCTGCCTGAATCTGTTCCAGCACTCACTGTAAACCGTTTATGTGCCTCAGGTCTGGATGCGGTTGGACTTGCAGCACGTGCGATTAAATCGGGTGAAGCACAATTTATTTTGGCGGGTGGGGTAGAATCCATGAGCCGGGCGCCTTTTGTGCAGTCTAAACCGATCACAGCCTTTAGCCGGACCCCAGAAATTTATGACACCACTATTGGCTGGCGTTTTATCAACCCAAAATTTAAAGCCCAGTTTGGCGTCGATAGCATGCCGGAAACAGCTGAAAACGTCGCTGAAAAATATCAGATCAGTCGCGCAGATCAGGACCTGTTCGCCTATCACAGCCAGCAAAAAACCGCAGTAGCGCAGCAAAAAGGTATTCTTGCTGAAGAAATCCTGCCGGTAGAGGTCAAAGGCCCGAAGAAAATTACCCTGACCATTTCTCAGGACGAGCACCCGCGTGCAGAGACCACACTGGACAATCTGGCTGCCTTAAAAACCCCATTTCGTAAAGAAGGCGGTTCGGTCACTGCCGGCAATGCTTCGGGTGTCAATGACGGTGCGGCTTGCGTATTGCTCGGGAATCAGCAGTTTGCCGAGCAGTATGGTTTGAGCCCGAAAGCCAAAGTGATCGGGATGGCCAGCGCCGGTGTTGAAGCCAAATATATGGGCATTGGGCCGGTGCCAGCCGTGCAGAAAGTCTTGAAGCAGACCGGACTGAGTTTGCAGCAGATGGACGTGATTGAGCTAAATGAAGCTTTTGCCTCACAGTCACTGGCCGTGATTCGTGAACTCGGCTTGCAAGACGATGATTCAAGAATCAATCCGAATGGCGGTGCCATCGCTTTGGGTCATCCGCTGGGCATGAGTGGAACACGCCTAGTGATTACCGCCATGCATGAACTGAAACGCCGTAATGGAAAATATGCTCTGTGCACCATGTGTGTTGGTGTGGGTCAAGGCGTGGCACTGGTTTTAGAAAATATGGATTAAGACAGCATTCAATCAATAAATTAAATCGCGGTCAGGAAGACTGCGTCAGGAGTAAGAATATGAATAACAATGCAATGGAAAAAATTGAAAAAGTATCGGTTGATGAGCTACGCAGTGTTCAGCTACAGCGTATGAAAAAGACTTTGCAGCATGCGTATCAGAATAGCCCGGTTTATAAAAAGAAATTCGATGATGCTGGCGTGCATCCAGATGATTTTAACTCTCTGGAACACCTGGCGAAATTCCCGTTTACCACCAAACAGGATTTACGCGATAATTATCCGTTTGGCATGTTCGCCGTGCCGCAGGAACAGATTGTACGTGTGCACGCATCTTCTGGTACCACCGGTCAGCCGACTGTGGTTGGTTATACCCAAAATGATATTAATGTCTGGTCTGATGTGGTGGCGCGTTCTCTTCGAGCAGCCGGCTTGAGTAGTAAAGATATCATCCAGGTGTCTTATGGTTATGGGTTGTTTACTGGCGGTCTTGGTGCGCATTATGGTGTTGAGCGTTTGGGTGCAACCGTGATCCCGATGTCAGGTGGACAGACAGAACGTCAGGCACAGCTGATTCATGACTTTAAGCCGACTGCACTGATGGTCACGCCATCTTACTGCCTGAATATTATTGAAGCGTTTGAGAAGAAATTTGGCACAGCCAAAAACTGCTCGATTAAAACCGGTGTGTTTGGTGCAGAGCCATGGACCAATGAAATGCGCAAGGAAATTGAAGAGCGTCTAGGCATTGATGCGC
>NZ_JBAPXX010000104.1:0-12832 GCF_049284435.1 Acinetobacter sp.
TAAATGCAGATGTGATGGTGGTGGCGGCCTATGGCCTGATCCTGCCACAAGTGGTTCTGGATACGCCAAAATATGGTTGCCTGAATATTCATGGTTCGCTGTTGCCACGCTGGCGCGGTGCAGCCCCGATTCAGCGTGCCATTGCCACCGGGGATGCCGAAACGGGTGTGACCATTATGAAAATGGCGGCCGGTCTGGATACCGGTGACATGATGTATAAAACCATCTGTCCAATCACCGCCGAAGATACTTCTGCGAGCTTGCACGATAAACTGGCACGACAAGGCGCAGAAGCGACAGTAAAGGTTTTAGAATCGGAACAGACGTTGCAGCACTATTTAGCGCAGCGTGAAGTGCAAGATGAAGCCTTGACCGTCTATGCGCATAAGCTGTCGAAAGCTGAAGCACAAATCGACTGGAGCCAGCCTGCGGCAGAGATTGACCGGAATATTCGCGCCTTTAATCCCTGGCCGGTGGCCTTTACCCCACTGGATGACAGCAACAATTTACGCATCTGGAATTCATTACTTTCTACCCAGCAGGCAACCGCTGCGGTGGCAGGTGAAGTAATTGCTCTGGATAAAGACGGCGTACATGTGATGTGTGGTGATCAGAACGCCATTTGCATCACCAATCTGCAATGGCCAGGTGGCAAAGCCCTGAATGCTGTTCAAATTAATCAAACTCAAAAACTATCGGTAGGATATAAATTCGCATGAGCCAAATTCAATCATCAGCTAAAAACTTGAATTTGCGCGCGCAAGTTGTCAAAACACTCTTGGCTGTACAAAACGGTCAATCACTTGCTTCAGTACTCAATCAACATATCAACATCGTGTCTGAACGTGACCGTGGTTTATATCACGAGTTAACCTTGGGCTGTTTACGTCAGTGGCATGGCCTGAAAGCCATTACCTTGCCTTTGCTTACCAAACCCCTCGATAATCAGGCCCTAGAAAGTTGCTTATATTTGGGCCTGTACCAGATTCTATGTACCCGTATTCCGGCGCATGCCGCCATTTCAGAAACCGTGACTGCAGCCAAACAGCTGGGGTTTGAGCCTTTAAGTGGTCTGGTCAATGCCGTGTTGCGTCGTGTTTCACGTGAAACAGAAGAATTTGATCTGGCGTTAAATCAGGCCCATGGTCTGCCAAGCTGGTTATTCAAGCGTTTAAAGAAAGACTGGCCAGAACAGCTTGCCGAGCTGTCACATGACTTGAAACAGATTGCGCCGCTCACCTTGCGTGTCAATATTAATCAGGTCAGTCGTGATGAATATCTGGAAATTCTGGAAGAAGAAGGCTATGAAGCGCGTGCCTGCACCCTGTCTGAAGTCGGGATTGTGCTGGAACAAAATGTCCATATTCCGAATCTGCCGGGCTATGAAGCTGGCGGTTTCTCGGTTCAGGATGAACATGCCCAGCTTTGCGCGACCTTAGTTCCTGATCTTGAAGGTAAAGTGGTCGTAGATGCCTGTGCCGCACCGGGTGGTAAGACCGCGCACATTCTGGAAAAATATAGTCCGAAAAAGCTCTATGCGATTGACCAGGATGCCAAACGTTTAGTCCGTGTGGCAGAAAATCTGGAACGTTTACTATTAACTGAATATGCCGACGTTGAAATTATCGCAGCTGATGCGATCACTTGGACAGCTCCGGAGCCGGTGGACTGTATCGTACTGGATGCACCGTGTTCTGCAATTGGGGTCATCCGTCGTCATCCGGATATCCGTTTACTGCGTCATTCCACAGATATTCCGCAAACGGTACAGCTGCAAACGCAGATTCTGGAAAATATGTGGCAGCAACTGAAAGTCGGTGGTACTTTGCTGTACATCACCTGTTCAATTCTGAAAGCCGAAAATGAACAGCAGATGGTCGAGTTCTTTGCTCAACATGCCGATGCCAAAGAAATCAAGATCGAAGCCGATTGGGGCATCGAACAGATTCACGGTCGTCAGTTGTTGCCGAAAGCAGATCAAGGCGACGGTTTCTTCTATTGCCGTATAGAAAAGACTGCATAAGTCATGTGTTTAAAATGAAAGGCAGCACAAGCTGCCTTTTTTATGCCTTGTGCTTTAGTAGATCTCAGGCTTATTGAATAAACTTAAAAATCACCAGACTAGAAGCTAGGGCAGCCATGCCGCTGACCAGTCCATAGACTGTTTCATGCCCTTCAGAATAGCGCTTTGCCGTCGGCAATAATTCATCTAGCGCCAGATAGACCATCACGCCACCAATCACCCCAAAGATCAGACCATAGACGGTTTCACTCATATAAGGTGCCAGAATAAAATAACCGAGCGCTGCCCCCAATGGTTCGGCCAGCCCAGAAACCAGACTGGCCCAAAGCGCATAATCTTTGCGGCCCGTGGCCATATATACCGGCAAGGCAATCGCCACACCTTCTGGTACATTATGAATCGCAATCGCGACTGCCAACGGCGCACCCAAAGCAGGGCTTTCTAGCGTGGCAAAAAACGTCGCCAGCCCTTCCGGCAGGTTATGTGCGCTAATCGCAAACAGGGTCAGCATGCCGGTACGCAGTAATTGGGGTGAACTGACGCCCTTGGCAGAATGGGTCTCAATAGTGTCATGTGGGTTTGGCACAAAGCGATCCAGCAACAACACCAGAACTACGCCCAGTAAAAAAGCAAAAGTGCCAAAGGCAAAACCGGTTTTTTCATCAAAATCCAGACTAAAGGACGCAATCGATTTGTTCAGAATTTCGGTTAAAGAGACATAGATCATGGCCCCGGCAGCAAAGGCCAGACCAAAGGCCAGCAGGCGGAAATTGGGTTTTTTTAAGAATAATACCAGTCCCCCACCCACCACGGTGGCCAGCCCGGCAAATAAAGTCACGGCAAAGGCTGTATAGACTTGTCCATCTGAAACGGAAATCATGTCAAAGATCAGCCATTAAAAAAGTCATTATCATCAAGGATGATAATGACTTCCGTTTATGGCAACAGTAGGTTTATGTGAAGATTTTTAGTCTTCTGGTTCTTCCGGATTTTTTGCCAGATGGATCACAGCCAGTACCAGACCACCCCATAATAAAACGATGGAGAAAGTCATCATAATCAATGCAGATGTATTCATAGTCGCTCTCCTAGCTGTGACGGTCTTTGATCAGGCTGAACAGAATGGCACCCAGAATAAAGAATGCCATGACTCCTCCGCCTACCATCCATAGGGTACTGGCAGCATAGCCACCATAACCTTCTGCCATGATCGATTTCAGGGTCAGGCCCAATGCCAGTAATAATGACAACGGCGTGATCACCGTCAGCATGAACTTCCAGCTGGCACCCAGTTTCACGCTGGCAAACTCGTTCACATGGCCTTCCAGCTGTTTCATTAATGGACGGCGGAACCAGGACAACAGAATAATCGATAACAGACCACCACCGACAATACCGATGTTATTGGCAAAGTAGTCGATGATATCGACAAAGGTAATGGCACTATGTGTCGAGAACATCAAGGTCGACACCACTGCTGAACCACCAGCAATAATCGTTACTGACTTGTTCTTTGACCAGCCCAGTTTGTCCTGGAACGCAGCAATCGGAACTTGCAGGATGCTCACCATGGAGGTAATACCCGCCACCGTCAATGAACCAAAGAATAGGAAACCGAACAGGTCACCACCTGCACCTAAACTGGAAATAATTTTCGGAAACGCAATAAAGGCCAGACCAATACCACCGGACACTACATCTTCAACTTTCGCACCTGAGCTGAACGCCATAAAACCAAGCGCGGCAAAGACACCAATACCCGCCAGGATTTCAAAAGACGAGTTGGCCAATGCCACCACAATCCCTGAACCGGTCAGGTTAGTTTTGCGTTTCAGGTAAGATGCATAGGTCAACATGATCCCGAAGCCCACTGACAATGAGAAGAAGATATGACCAAAGGCCGCTAACCAGACTTTATAGTTGGCCATCGCTTCCCAGTTTGGTGTGAAGAAAGCATTTAAGCCATCGACTGCACCAGGTAAACGGACTGCCTGAATCACCAGGATCGTGAATAAAATCACCAGCAATGGCATAAAGATTTTATTCGCCAGTTCCACCCCTCGGCGTACTCCACCGTAAAGAATCAGCATGACTGCTGCCCAAACGACCACCAGACCAAAGAACAGCACAGGTACAAAACCGAGAGTCAGACCCTCACCATTTTGCAGGTAAGTATTGAAGAAGAAGCCTTGGGTATCTGTGCCCCACTGCTGTCCAAAGGAATAGAACATATAACTGCCGGCCCAGGACAAGACGCTGGCATAGTAAATCCCGATGATCAGGGTCACCATCACTTGCCACCAACCCAGAGATTCGGCATTCATGAGTTTTTTATAGGCCATAGGCGGCGCTTTGCGGAACTTGTGTCCGACCGCATAGTCTAAAAACAATAAAGGTAAACCTGCTGCGAAAATCGCAATCAGATAAGGGATCAGGAATGCCCCGCCGCCATTTTCATAGGCCACATAAGGGAAACGCCAGATATTCCCCAAGCCAACGGCGGAACCAATCGCTGCAATAATGAATCCTGATCGTGCGGACCAATTCTCACGAGTTTCTGTCATAGAACACCTAAACTTTTAACCCCTTCAGATGCTGCTTGTTATGGTTATAGCGCAAGCAAAAAAAGAAGCATTTTCAATAATTTTGGGTGTTTGAATTAGAGGGCACCTTGTGGGCGTCGAATTCTAATGTACAAACAGGTCAGCAGGCCTTACATCTTGCTTAAAGTCTGATCGAAAAACTGACCTTGTAGATGATTCAACAATACTGACTTTTTTAAATTTTTTCTGTAAATTCTGCTTAAAATATTCGTTATTTATAATCTATTCGAATTAAGCGTTCAATAATTCTACGAAATAGGCCAGATTAAACAAGTTATATATTGACAAACTTTTTGGAATGCATTCTTTCTTAAGTTTTACTACAGGGTCACTGTTTCAAAAAATGTATTCCAAGACTCCAATCCAGCATCTGTTTTTAGATCATTATTTGATGATGAAACGGCTTATAGTAAGGCACGTGACCAAGCCGTGATATGGGAAATCAAAGTCTCTCATGGAACTTTAACCTCCTTGAAAACCGGCTCAGATATCACAAGCAAGCAGATTTAAAACAAGCCGCCTGTGATATCGAAGCAATGAAACATTCTGAACCTAGGCTTTAATCACCAGCATGCGCTCTTCCTGCATATCACGAATGGCTGACTGAATTCCTTCACGGCCCAGACCTGAATCTTTCACCCCGCCATAAGGCATATTATCGACCCGGAAAGACAGAATATCATTGATGATGACACCGCCGACATGCAGATGATCCCAGGCATACAGCATCTTGTTCAGATTCTGGGTATAGACCCCGGCCTGCAAGCCAAAACGGCTGCGGTTGATACAGGCAATACCGGATTCAAAATCAGCATACGCTTCCAGGATTGCCACCGGGCCAAAGGCTTCATCACGATAAATTTCCAGACTGTGGTCTACATTTTCCAGCAAGGTCGGTGTGAACATCACGCCATTTAGCTCACCTCCAATCAGGATTTTTGCGTCTTTTTTCACGGCTTTATCCAGCCATTTTTTCAGGCGTTTGGCTTCATCTTCCTTGATCATCGGGCCGACCAGCGTTGTGCTTAAATTCGGATCGGCTGCTTTAATCGTTTTCAGTTTCGCCAGCAGTTTTTCTTTCACTTCAGCATAAATCTGCTGATGCACCAGAATGCGTTGCACACTGATACAGACCTGTCCAGCATGGTTATACGCCCCACCAATCAAACGGTTAATCAAGGCATCATTAATTTCGGTATCCGGCTCAATCATGACAGCAGCATTGCCACCCAGCTCCAAAACCACTTTTTTACGGCCGGCACGCGCTTTCATATCCCAGCCCACGGCATCGGAACCGGTAAAACTGAGTAATTTAAAACGCTCATCGGTGACCAGTAGATCGGCCAGTTCTCGTGGACAGGGCAAGACCGAAAAAGCACCTTGCGGTAAATCAGTTTCCGCCAGAATTTCAGCAATTTTTAAGGCAGAAATCGGGGTTAGACTAGGCGGTTTCAGCACAAAAGGACATCCAGCTGCAATCGCAGGAGCAATTTTATGCGCGGTCAGGTTTAAAGGAAAATTAAATGGACTAATCAAAGACACCGCACCAATTGGCACCTGTTTCACAATACCCTGATAGCCGGATGCTGCCGCAGTCACGGCCAAAGGCAGCATACGTCCCTGATCAACTTGGGTCACAGCATCTGCGGCAAGCTGGAAAGTATTAATCAGACGTTCAACTTCGGCTTCGGCTGCTTTACGCGGCTTGCCCCTTCTGCAATCAGAATTTCGGTCAATTCTTCATGAATCTCACGAAAACGGCGTACGCAATGCAACAGAATTTTCTGTTTCTGGAACGGCTCCAAGGCAGCCATTTCGGCTTCTGCATCTACGGCAGACTGAATCGCCCGTTCCAGTGTGTTGGCATCTGCCAAGGCGACACGGGCATACAGTTCGTGGTTATATTTATGTTTGACCTCTAGCCATTCACCCGTCTGAACGGCCTGACCGGCGACATATAATGCATACTCTTTCGCTTGTTGTGTGCTTCTCGCTACCATCTTATTGTCCTGCAAAATCCAAGGATATACATTTTTGAAATTCTCTATATCATGCACTTGCTACTCCATATTAAGAAGATGTTTTTAAGTAACCAGACACCTCCAATTTTAATAAAGCTTTAGGGAATAGAGCCATGCGCGCAAAAATACTCACCACCTTATTCTTCGGTTTTGGACTCAGTACGCTCAGTCATGCAGATGTGATCGGCGTGAAAGCGGATCTCAGTTACTGGGATTTTGACGGCTATAGCCAGGATAACAATTTCAAGCATGAGCTGGATCGACAAGGTACAGCACAACTGTCTGTCGCTGTAGAACATCCGGTACCGTTATTGCCAAATGCCAAGATTAAATACGTCAATCTGGACAGCACCAGCGAACAGAATTCTCCTGTCAATGCCTCAGATATTGAGCTGAACAATATTGACTATATTCTGTATTACGAATTGCTAGATACCATTGTGCATGCTGACATAGGTGCAGGTTTAACCAATCTGGATGGTACGGTAAAAAACCTGACTGCCGGCGCTTTCACCCAATACGACCTGGATGAATACAGTCCACTGCTCTATGCAACAGCCGGGGTTAAATTGCCATTTACCGGTATGAGTGCCAAAGCAGAAGCGGTTTACAGTCACGGCAGTGATACGCGAAAGACCGATGTACAAGCCGAATTGCAATATGATTTTATTGATAATCTGCTAGTCGATGTCGGTGCCAAAATCGGTTATCGCATCATGCAAGTGGATTTTGAACAGGATCAACGTCCAGACTTACAGCTGGAATTTAAAGGTCCTTATATCGGTTTAGATGTACATTTTTAATATCATACAACTGGTTAAGCTTGCACAGCTCAATTTCTCTGCGCTGATGTAAGCCAAAGCGTACAGTAATAACCGCAATCTGCTGCTAGTGCGTCACCGGGATGTGTATTACTTTATAAACATAGAGAGCAGGATGCTCCGAAGACCTAAAAACAATAAGAACATTGCAACACCAGGACGTGAGGTACGACAGGAGTTATACCTAAATCACGAGATACGAAAAAGCCCCGACAGGATGTCGGGGCTTTTTTTTTCTGCCTATTATTTTATTTATCATTGCTTAACAGTTCCGAGCTAAAACTCCAACATTGTAAGAATCCCCTTGTTGTTAAGCTAAAAATCCTCACATTTTTTGGGAACAGCAATCATGGTAAAAAAGGTCCTCTTTATTACATCCAATCAAGGCATTGAACATGATGAACTCACTGAGCCTTTAAATTTTCTAAAGTCCAAAGGTTTTGAAGTGATTCATGCTGCCGAAAAAAATGAAGATGTCGCGACTGTCAAAGGTGATACCAAAGCTGCCACCCAATATACGCCAGATACCAGTTTCGCCCATGTCGACCTGAATGATTATGATCTTTTGGTGATTCCCGGCGGTACAGTCAATGCGGATACCTTAAGAATCAATCAGGATGCCCAGAAGATCATTCAGCATTTTGCCGACAATCACAAACCGATTGCCGCGATCTGTCATGGGCCATGGACTTTGATTGACGCACAGCGCATTAAAGACAAGAATCTGACTTCATATAAGAGCATCAAGCTGGATCTGGAAAATGCCGGCGGGAAATGGGTCGATGAACAGGTTCACCGCTGCAATACCGGCGACTGGGTACTGATTACTTCACGCAATCCGGGTGATCTGGCGGCCTTTAATGACGCCATCTTAAAAGAACTTGAAGGCGATGCTGCTTAAGCTCATACAATAAAAAAAGAACCTCTATATAGAGGTTCTTTTTTTATATTTAGACACCACCGGCCAGACTTTTCAGATAAGCCACAACCTCTTTATTGCCGGCCATTTCTGCCAGTTCTAAAGCAGTATTTGGACTACGATGCGCAATATCCGCGCCCTTGCTAACCAAGAGTTTCACCACTTCCAGATGATCATTTTCAGCGGCGGCCTGTAAAGCGCTATAGCCTTCTTCATCGGCGGAGTTGACATCCAGACCTTCCTGTAGCGCCTGCTCGACCTGCTCAACGTCGCCTAAAGATGCCCAGTACACCAGTTCAGGAAGATGCAGTTCGTCATCATCTTCAGGGATTGGGGAGAATGAGTTGATGTTCATCTGAGTAATCCTATTTATTCAATATCTATAATTGATTCTAACGCGCTCTACTAAATAAAAAACTATAGCTATGAATATGTATAGGAAAATAGGGTAAAACTATGTATTTAATGTTTGAAGAGAGAACTACTTGGAGAAGAATCAAAATCCATTATTTATTTTTACAATTACCGCGAAATACCATTGCATTGTCCATATAAGTAAAGGATTTGATAGGTTTACTTTGGTACTCCTCAACAATAAGGGAATATACATTGCTTCCTCTTCCTAATCCTTCCCCTATTTTTAAATAGTTAATGACTTTAAAACTATTATCTTTGGAACCTGGATCAATAATAATTGGTTTATTAACGTAATCATTTTTCAAAGCCCCACTTATGATTCCTGTACTACGATCAACATTGAAAGTTTGACCGAGGTAATGAGTCTCTAAATTTTTCACATCATAACTATTAGATATTTCTTCTATTACACATTCATAACTATTTATTTTTTGAGCATACACAAAGGAATTTGCTAAAAATATTGTACCTAAAATTAATATTCTCATAAAAGTTATATCTCTTTTTATAAAATTGATTCTCTTTATAAAATACTATTATTTTGATTTTAAAAATAAAAAAGCCCCCTTTTTGGAGGCTTCTTTTTTTAACTTAATCTTTAAGCTTTGGCTGCGACTGCTTCACTCGCATCAATCTTTTCAGACTCATTGTCATGCATGATCAACGCAACCGCAATTGCAGTAATTAGGACCGGTAAACCAACTGCCATAAAGTTAAAGTAAGCAGGCAGGTTCATCCCCAGTAAGCCGCCAATCAAGATCGGCCCTACAATCGCGCCCATACGACCAATCGCAGAAGACCAGCCAATACCTGTCGAACGTACTGCAAGTGGGTAGAACTGCGCAACATAGCTATATAGCAACATTTGTGAACCAATTGACGCTGCACCGGCCAAGAATACCAAGATATAAAGCAGGAAGGTATTCGATTGGAAGCCCATCAGACTCATCACAATCGCACCCATAATGCCCAGGAACATCAGTACCGGTTTCAAGTGGAAACGATCCGCAAGAATACCACCACCGACGATACCCACGACCGCACCAACATTCATCACCATCATGAACATCAAGCTGTTGTCCATCGAGTAGCCTGCTGCCATCATCAACTTCGGTAACCAGCTGCTAAGTGCATACATGGTTAACAGACAAGTGAAGAACGCGACCCAGAACAGTAAAGTATTGACCGCACGACCACGACGGAACAAACTCACCACGTTGGCTGCTTCAGGCACATTTTCCTGTGGCAAAGTGAAAGTTGTATTCTCGGTAACAGTCAGATTTGGCGCCAAGCGACGTACAATGCGACGAGCTTCTGGCTGCTTGTTCTGTTTCACAATAAATGCGAGCGATTCAGGCAGGAATTTCCAGATCACTGGTAATAAAAACAGTGGAATACCTGCGATAAAGAACATGATTTGCCAACCAAAACTTGGCGTGAACCATGAGCCTAATAATGCTGCCATCACGCCACCGACTGCATAACCACTAAACATGGTGGTCACCAGCGTACTACGCATTTTTTGTGGGGCATATTCCGAAGTCAATGCCACCAGGTTTGGCATTACGCCACCAATACCAAGACCGGCAAGGAAACGTAAAATACCGAATTCGGTTGGATTTGAAGCAAAGCCGCCAGCAAAAGTTAAACCACTAAATAATACAATACAGATCATGATCACTTTCTTACGACCGATCTTGTCCGCGAGGGAACCAAAGATCATCGCACCAAACATCATGCCAGCCAGTGCGGTACTTGCAAGCATTCCGGCCTGCACTGCACTTAAGCCCCAGTCTTGCATCAATAACGGTAAAACTACACCATTGATTGCGAGATCGTAGCCATCAAATAAGATAATGAGTAAACACCAAGCAACTACATTGAAGTGGAAAGGCGTGAATTTCGCATTATCGACTACAGAATTTACATCTATTTTTTCCGTTGTCATCGTTCTCATCTCCCATGAGTACTTGTCCATAACATCTTGTTGAAGACTGAAGTCAATCTTCAATGTCAGGCAATATACGCAAGCGGGATTTAAGGCACAATAAGACTAATTGATATTCCGCTATGCTCTTGGAAATGGCATTTATTTGCGTGATATGTCACACTATTATTAATATAAACTTTTGAATAATTGATATTTATTTTTTAATTCGCCCAATATTTAAGCTCTTTTAATCCGCTTATTCTTTTGACCAATTGAATATTGATTTAATTTCATACTAAAGATAAGCAAAAACCCCTTTAGCTAAAGGGGTTTTTGCAGATTCATCATGGGTACTCTATCTCAGCCACCACGATGCATCAGGTTTTAATCGACTTGAGTTTCTGCTCAGCCAGCAATGATTCAGCATTTCTTTCTGCATTCAGGTCTTTACGTACAATCATCGCTACCGCAATTGCACCAATTAGCGCCGGAATCGCCACCGCAATGAAGTTAAACTTGTGCGGTAATTCCATGCCTAACAGGAAGCCAATAAAGATTGGTCCTACAATCGCGCCGATCCGTCCTACCGCAGATGCACAGCCAATTCCGGTCGAACGAATCGACATTGGATAATACTGTGCCACAAAGCTGTAGAGTAGAATACTACTACCAATCGCAGATGCACCTGCTAAAGCCACCAGCAAGTAAATGACAGGTTGTGGTGAGTTAAAGCCAAGGCCAACCAATGACACTGCACCGAGCAGGAACATGCCGATAATCACCGGTTTCAAATGGAAACGATCTGCCAGAATACCACCGCCAATCGTACCAATCACCGCACCAATATTCATGGCCATCAGGAACATCAAACTGTTACCCAGTGAATAACCTGCTGCCATCATCAGTTTCGGTAACCAGCTACCCAATGCATATACCATCAACAGGCACATAAAGAAGCATGACCAGAACAATAAGGTACTCATGCTACGGCCCTGCTTGAAGAGCGCCGCAATTGAAGCTTCTGAGGTTTGCACTTCATTCAGGACAAATTGGGTATTGGCATTC
Source organism: Acinetobacter sp. (assembly GCF_049284435.1). Taxonomy (GTDB): domain Bacteria; phylum Pseudomonadota; class Gammaproteobacteria; order Pseudomonadales; family Moraxellaceae; genus Acinetobacter. Next base: position 11,800 of record NZ_JBAPXX010000104.1, read on the forward strand.
AGGTTCTGCTCTGGACTGAGCTGCTGCACAATATTGCGGGCTTTTTCATTCTGCTGTTTTTTAACCAGAAAGGTTAAAGATTCTGGCAAATAAAACCATAAGATCGGAATGATCAACAATGGAATACCGGCGATATAGAACATGATTTCCCAGCCAAAACTTGGAGTAAACCAGGCACCAAGTAATGCCGCCATAATACCGCCCACTGCATAACCACTAAACATGGTAGTCACTAAAGTACTGCGCATTTTTTGTGGGGCATATTCAGAAGTTAAAGCGACCAGATTGGGTAATACCCCACCGATGCCAAGACCTGCAATAAAACGCAAGATCCCGAATTCAGTTGGATTTGAGGCAAAACCTCCCCAAAAGGTAAAACCACTGAATAAAGTCACACAAATCAGAATTACATTTTTTCGGCCAATTTTATCGGCCAGCATGCCAAACAGCATGGCACCAAACATCATGCCGGCTAAAGCCGTACTTGCTAACATGCCGGCCTGTACTGCCGACATATTCCATTCTTGCATCAGTAGTGGCAGAGCTACACCGTTAATTGCCAAATCATAACCGTCAAAAATTACGATAAATACGCACCAAAGTACGACTTTTAAATGAAAAGGTTTAAACTTTGCAGTATCCACTACAGCATTTACATTTACTGTATTTATAGTCACGCCTCACCTCCTGTGAGTTTTTTTCGTTGTTTTCAGCACGACACATGATTCTAACTCTTATTTATTATTTTTAATGATTCTTATCGCCATGTCTTCGCAACAACTTAGTTCAACACAGCTACTTTTGATGCAATATCCGACTAAAGTCTTACTTATTCCTTAAAATTCTAAACCCGTGAGTCCAGTTTTTAATCAATATTCAACAATTCCAACAGTTATTTGACTAAAACCCGCGCATAAAAAAACACCCCCTTCGTTTGAAGGGGGTATTTCGAATAATGAGCTGGCGATGACTTACTCTCACATGGGTAATCCCACACTACCATCAGCGCTAAGAGGTTTCACTTCTGAGTTCG
>NZ_JBAPXX010000105.1:0-19062 GCF_049284435.1 Acinetobacter sp.
CAACACTTGGGAGAAGTGCCGTGGCATTAGTTCTAGACGGTCGTGCATTGGCGAAGCAAATTGAAGCTGACTTGTTTACTCGCGTAGAAGCGCTGAAAGCAAAATCAGGTCGTACTCCAATTCTTGCAACGATTTTGGTAGGTGACGATGGCGCATCTGCAACTTATGTTCGCATGAAAGGCAATGCCTGCCGCCGTGTTGGTATGGATTCACTCAAAGTGGAACTTCCTAAAGAAACCACAACTGAAGAATTATTGGCTGAAATTGAAAAATTAAATGCAAATCCTGATGTGCACGGTATTTTGCTTCAACACCCGGTTCCAGCTCAAATTGATGAGCGTGCATGTTTCGATGCAATCTCGCTTGAAAAAGATGTAGATGGCGTTACTTGCCTGGGTTATGGCCGTATGGCGATGGGTGAAGCTGCTTATGGTTCAGCGACTCCTGCGGGCATCATGACGATTCTGAAAGAAAACAATATCGAAATCGCAGGTAAGCATGCGGTAGTGGTTGGTCGTTCTGCAATTCTGGGTAAACCAATGGCTGCGATGCTGCTTGAAGCAAATGCAACCGTAACCATTTGCCATTCACGTACTCAAGATCTTGCAAGCTTTGTTAAGCAAGCGGACATCATTGTCGGTGCGGTGGGTAAAGCTGAACTGATCCAAAAAGACTGGATTAAACCAGGTGCAGTTGTTGTTGATGCTGGTTTCCACCCACGTGATGGCGGTGGTGTAGGTGATATTCAACTTGTAGGCATTGAAGAAATTGCTTCTGCTTACACACCAGTTCCGGGTGGTGTAGGTCCGATGACGATTACAACCTTGATCCGTCAAACGGTTGAAGCTGCTGAGAAGGCTTTGGGTTAATCCTATTCTCCCTCTCCCTGTGGGAGAGGGTTGGGGTGAGGGATTTAAAAAATAATCCTCTCCCTAGCCCTCTCTTGCGCTTCGATTTAAAAGCAATGCTTTAAATCTTGCTCAGGAGAGGGAACTTTCTTTATTAATTTAGCTTTAATCTTTGAAGTTAAGATTTTGATCATCCAAGAATAAAAATCCAATGAGCTGTACGTTTCAATTCCCCCAAGCCCCTGAACATCTTCTTCAAGCCTTGCATGACATCATTCCGCATTGTGAATTGCATGCACAACAATTGCCCGATACACCCATCTCCTTATGGTTGATTCCACCGGTATTTCCAACAGATAAGCTGGATGATGAAGTGATTCGTTGCATCTGGAACGATACACCATACTGGATCTTTTGCTGGGCATCAGGCTTGGCGATGGCGCAGTGGCTATTGGCAGAGCCGCATCATGTCAAAGACAAAGTCGTACTGGATTTTGGGGCTGGATCGGGTGTAGTTGCGATTGCAGCGAAAATGGCAGGCGCAAAACGTGTGATTTGCTGTGACATTGATCAAGTCAGTTTGGATGCCTGTCGTGCCAATGCAGAACTAAATGATGTCGAGCTTGAATATCTGGATGACCTATATAAGGCAGAACAGGTAGATATTCTATTAGCTGCAGATGTGCTTTATGACCAATGTAACCGTTTTTTCCTGGATGAGTTTTTAAAATTTGCACCTGAGGTGTGGGTTGCAGATAGTCGGGTAAAAAACTTTAGTCATCCTCAATATGAAAAACTGGATGAGCGTAGTGCGACGACTTGGCCAGATCTGGATGAATCACCTGAATTTCGTAATGTCAGTTTCTATAAAACACTTTAAAGTTGAAAAATCAAAAAGGGCAGTTAGCCCTTTTTGATTGTCTTACTCTGATTAAGTAACTAAGTATCTGATGTTAAGAACAAGTATAACGAATAACCCGCATGGTCGTAGGGCGGGCTTCTAAGGCTTCGCGTGCACCCGGGTTCTCGCTATTATGTAAATCAGGCGTATTGCTCAAGCTGATTTGCGTGCGGCTATTACCCAGTTGACGGCCATAGTTTTCCTGTTCCGCAGTTGGATTGGAAATTTCATTGGTGCTTAAAATCTGGATATTGTAAGTTTTGGAATTTCCTAATACGTGTCTGCAGGCGGCTTGCAAGCGGCTTTCATCCTGGCTTGGTCGTCCTGAAAGCGTGTAGCTCAGGGTTGCTGTATTGCCTGAACGTTCCAGAATTTCATAGCCACTTTGTCCATTGAATTGATGGGGTGTGGTCTGACATGCACTCAGTACAAAACTGCTTGCAGCCACAGCCAAAATTACTGTTGTTCTTTTCATATTTATAGTTCCTGAAGTCTTGGCTTAAGTATGCCATATTTTGCTTAGGCAGCTGCTCTGATCAATTGTGATCAATTGTTTAAACAGCCAATAAAAAAGGCCGCTTACGCGACCTTTTTAAATTAAATCAGCAATTAAGCAGATTTAACCGCAGCAATAAGTTCTGCTTGACGAGTTTTTAACGCTTCCGGTAAACGCTCACCCAGCTTGTCGAACAATTCAGTGTGGCTTTCAAGTTCTTTGATCCATTGATCTTTGTCTTGGGAAGTTACTAGGTCAAATTGTTCTTTAGTGAAGTCAGAACCTGTCCAGTTTAACTGTTCGTAAGTAGGAACTAGGCCGATTGGTGTTTCAACAGCATCAGCACGACCTTCACAACGGTCAATGATCCACTCAAGAACACGCATGTTTTGACCGAAACCAGGCCATACGAAGTTGCCTTCAGCATCACGACGGAACCAGTTCACGTTGTAGATACCTGGAAGTTTGTTGCCAGCAGCTTCAGCTTTCGCAGCAACTTGCTCGCCCATTTCTAACCAGTGCGTGAAGTAATCCGCCATGTTGTAACCCGCAAATGGAAGCATTGCGAATGGGTCACGACGAACGATACCTTGTTGGCCAACAGCAGCAGCAGTAGTCTCAGAGCCCATCGTTGCAGCTTTATAAACACCGTCAACCCAGTCAAATGCTTCTGAAATTAGAGGCACTGTGTCTGCACGACGACCACCGAAGATGAACGCAGAAATTGGCACGCCAGCTGGATTTTCCCAGTCAGCATCAATAGAAGGGCATTGACCAGCAGATACTGTGAAACGTGCGTTTGGATGCGCAGCTTTTTCTTCGCCAGTATGCTGTTGACCTTTCCAGTTGGTCAGGTTAGCAGGTGCTTCTTTAGTCAGACCTTCCCACCATACTTCACCGTTGTCAGTTACAGCAACGTTAGTATAGATCACGTCTTTATGCAGAGTCGCCATACAGTTCGGGTTAGTCTTGGTATTTGTACCAGGCGCTACACCGAAGAAACCAGCTTCAGGGTTGATTGCATATAAGCGACCGTCTTCACCTGGTTTGATCCAGGCAATATCGTCACCTACAGTTTCAATCTTCCAGCCTTCATAGCCTGCTGGTGGAATCAGCATTGCGAAGTTTGTTTTACCACATGCAGATGGGAATGCAGCTGCGATGTAGTGTTTTTCGCCTTGTGGGTTGGTCACGCCAAGGATCAGCATGTGTTCAGCTAACCAGTCTTGTTGACGACCCATGAAGGATGCAATACGTAATGCCAGACATTTTTTACCCAACAATGCGTTACCGCCATAACCAGAACCATAAGACCAAATCTCACGCGTTTCTGGGTAATGCACGATGTATTTTTCTTTGTTGCAAGGCCATGCAACATCTTTTTCGCCGTTCGCAAGCGGAGCACCTACAGTGTGTACGCAAGGAACGTATTCACCATCAGTACCAAGAACGTCATAAACAGCTTTACCCATACGAGCCATTTTAGACATGCTTACTGCAACGTAAGGAGAGTCAGTTAACTCGATACCGATATGAGCGATATGAGAACCCAATGGACCCATTGAGAATGGAACCACATAAAGTGTACGACCTGCCATTGAACCGTCAAATAAACCGTTCAATTTTTCGCGCATGACAGCAGGTGCTTCCCAGTTGTTGGTCGCGCCAGCATCGTCTTTGTTTTCAGAACAGATGTAAGTACGATCTTCAACACGTGCTACGTCAGAAGGATCAGAATTTGCAAGGTAAGAACCAGGGTGAGTTTCTTGATTCAGCGCTTGCATTGTGCCGTTAGCGATCATCAAGTCGATATAACGTTGATATTCTTCTGCGCTACCGTCACACCATTCAATTTTTGCTGGTTTTGTTAATTTAGCAATCTCTTCCACCCAAGCAATAAGCTTAGGGTGACGAACGAATTCTGGTGCGTTCACTTGGGTCATGGTGAGGCCTATCTCAAATGTGTACAAATTAGATGTACAAAGTACAATCCGAGCAATAAAAAATATCGCCCAGATGAAATATGAAAAAAAGTGGCTGTATTAAAGCATAAAATGATAAAAAAAATAAGACCAAAGAAGTGCTAGATTTCTTTTGGAATATAATGCTATTTTATTTATAAATATAAGTAAAACAACAAGATAAAACTAAATATTTGAATTATTAATGTTATTTATTTAAGTGATGGATAGTATTTATTTTAAAAATTAATATTAAAATCATTATCTTAATTTTATAAGACCTCTAATATTCATCATTGATTGAATAAATGGTTGCCATTTGAATTTTACATAAAGCCACTGTTAATTGTCTATGAATTGGACAAAATGCCAATAGGCTTCAATGAAATTGCGCGAAAAATGTCTAATCAATCTAAACCCTTATCGCTGATTTTTAATCATAAAGCTGGTTTTCGCATACAGGGGCCAGAAGGCATTTATGAGCAGCTGATCGATATATTTTCAGCACAGGGTTATCAAACTAAAGCTTATGAAATCAATGATTCACAGCAATTTGAAAAAATTATGGCTGAGGTGCTTGAACAGCATTTGGCATCTAGTGAGTCAGGAATCATCGTTGCGGCGGGCGGAGATGGCACTTTAAATACAGTCGCCAAACATTTATTGAATACGCAAATTCCTGTCGGCATTTTGCCTTTAGGTACTTTTAACTATGTGGCCAGATTATTGGGGATTCCGCTGGATTTGCTTGAAGCGGCAAAAGTGATTGCGACAGGGCAGCCTCAACGTATGAATGTTGCCCGGATCAATCAGGAAATTTATCTGAATAATGCCAGTCTAGGTTTATATCCTTTATTTATTAAAAAACGTGAAGACTATAATCGTATTTTTGGTCGCTTACCGCTACATGCCTATACCTCTGCACTGGATGTTTTAATTCGTGACCGTAAAGAATTAAAACTGGAAATCTGGGTGGATCAAAAGAAATATCCGGTGAAAACACCACTGATCTTTTTTGGCAATAATCCCTTGCAACTGGCAGATATGAAAATGCGCATTGCAGAAGCGGCTGAAAAAGGCAAAGTGGCGGGAGTTGTGGTTTCTAAAAGTGATAAGCTTACTTTATTTAAGCTAGTGTATCAGCTGATTCGTGGGAAGATTGACCAGGCATCGGATGTTTATAGTTTTGCAGCCGATCAAGTCCGAATCGAATCCAGAGCCAAGAAACTGATGGTGGCGATTGATGGGGAAATTGTGGAAATGTCCCCGCCACTCAATATTTCTGTATTAAAAGATAGCCTAAGCGTAGTGGTGCCACATGATCCTGCATCTGTCTGATCTGCATTTTGGAACAGAGAAGCCGGAGTGTTTAGAAGCGATTCGGCATTTCTGTCAGACCCATCCACTTGAAGCTGTAGTCATCAGTGGTGATCTGACCCAGCGCGCACGTTTGGGCCAATTCTTTGCCTGTAAAAAATTTTTAGATCAGCTCAATACGCCTTATATGGTGATCCCGGGGAATCATGATATTCCGCTCTATCATTTATGGAATCGGCTTTTCAATCCATTTACCCGTTACCAGATTTTTTTTGGTGAATTGGAGCCAATCTTTGAAACAGAAAATTTTTACCTGATTGGAGTGAATTCGATCCGACGTCGATATCATACCAAAGGGCATTTATCCCTTGAGCAGATTCAGCGCATTGATTTGCAACTGGCTCAGGCGCCTGCTTCCAAATTAAAAATCATTGTCAGCCATCAGCCTTTTTATGTGCCTTTTCAAAATAAGCGCGGTTTCAAGGACAGCCCACTGATGGCCAAAATTGCTTTACAGGCCTGGGCAGAGCATGGTCTGTTTGCGGTGTTGCATGGGCATCTGCATCAACCGGCGATTTATGATCTGAACCAGATGTTCGGATTGGGGATGGACCATCCTGTATATGATGTACATGCGGGTACTTCTGCGTCAAATCGTCTGCATAAAAATGAACCGAACAGCTTTAATCTGATTGATGCCACAGGAAAAATTTCTCAATATTTGTTCGATGAAGTGGCACAATCCTTTATGTTGAAAGCTGATCTGCCGAATAAATAGACGAAAACCTATGATTCGTTAAAAAAAACCAATTTTTTTTCATTTTTGCCCTTGAAGCGTTTTATTCCATCTCCATAAAAGTGACATCAAAAATTTTTGATGATGACCCATGGAATAATTAAGTCGTCATCAGTGACCTAAAAAAGACTTAGTCTGATGGAGTTATTTATGAGCAACATTCGTCCATTACATGACCGCGTTGTTATTCGTCGTGTTGAAGAAGAAACTAAAACAGCTGGGGGCATTTTACTTCCAGGTTCGGCTGCTGAAAAACCTGCTCAAGGTGAAATCATTGCAGTTGGTAATGGTCAAATCACTGACAATGGCGTACGCGCGTTAGACGTAAAAGTTGGCGACAAAGTATTGTTCGGTACTTATGCAGGTACTACTGTAAAAGTAAACGGAGAAGAGCTTTTAATCATGAAAGAATCTGACATTTTAGCGGTATTAGAAGCTTAATCTGCGCTAAAAAGTTTTATTCGTTCCAAATCAGATTTTGTAAAGATACAACAATATTCGGAGTCAAATATGTCAGCTAAAGACGTAAAATTTGGTGATTCAGCTCGTTCAAAAATGATTGCTGGTGTAAACACCCTTGCAGATGCAGTAAAAGTTACTCTGGGTCCTAAAGGCCGTAATGTGGTAATCGACCGTTCTTTTGGTGCACCGCACATCACTAAAGATGGTGTCACTGTTGCCAAAGAAATTACGCTGAAAGACAAGTTCGAGAACATGGGTGCTCAACTGGTTCGTGAAGTTTCTTCAAAAACTAACGATATCGCAGGTGATGGTACAACGACTGCAACTGTATTGGCACAAGCAATTTTGAATGAAGGCATCAAGTCAGTAACAGCGGGTATGAACCCAATGGACTTGAAACGCGGTATTGATATTGCGGTACGTTCTGTAGTTGAAAACATCAAGGCAACTGCAAAACCGGCATCAGACTCTAAAGCGATTGAGCAAGTGGGTTCGATCTCTGCTAACTCTGACACGACTGTAGGTCAGCTGATTGCGCAAGCAATGGAAAAAGTGGGCAAAGAAGGTGTAATTACTGTTGAAGAAGGTTCAGGCTTCGAAGATTCGCTTGACGTAGTTGAAGGTATGCAGTTTGACCGCGGTTATATCTCTCCGTATTTCGCAAACAAGCAAGATACTTTAACAGCTGAACTTGAAAATCCGTTCATTCTTCTTGTTGATAAAAAAATCAGCAATATTCGTGAATTGATTACAGTACTTGAAGCTGTTGCTAAAACTGGCAAACCGCTTTTAATCATTTCTGAAGATGTTGAAGGCGAAGCGCTTGCGACGCTTGTTGTCAACAACATGCGCGGTATTATCAAAGTATGTGCGGTGAAAGCACCTGGTTTTGGTGACCGTCGTAAAGCTATGCTTCAAGACATCGCGATCTTGACTGGCGGTACTGTAATTTCTGAAGAAATCGGCATGCAGCTGGATCAAACGACGCTTGATCACTTGGGTACAGCACATAAAGTGACTGTGTCTAAAGAAAATACTGTGATTGTGGATGGTGCTGGTAACGCCGGCCAAATCTCTGACCGTGTACAGCAAATCCGTGCACAGATCGAAGAATCTACTTCTGAATACGACAAAGAAAAACTTCAAGAGCGTGTAGCGAAACTTGCTGGCGGTGTTGCTGTCATCAAAATCGGTGCTGCAACTGAAGTTGCAATGAAAGAGAAGAAAGATCGTGTAGACGACGCGCTTCATGCGACTCGCGCTGCGGTTGAAGAAGGTGTTGTTGCGGGTGGTGGTGTTGCACTAGTACGCGCTGCATCTGCACTTGAAGGCGTAACAGGCGCGAATGATGACCAAAACGTAGGTATCAACATTCTTCGCCGTGCGATTGAAGCACCGCTTCGTCAAATCGTATCTAATGCAGGTGATGAGCCTTCTGTAGTGATCAACGCTGTGAAGAATGGCGAAGGTAACTTCGGTTATAACGCTGCAACTGGCGAATATGGCGATATGCTGGAAATGGGTATTCTTGACCCTGCTAAAGTAACGCGTTCTGCACTTGAGCACGCAGCTTCTGTTGCTGGCTTGATGCTAACGACTGAATGCATGATCACTGAAATTCCAGAAGACAAACCTGCAATGCCTGATATGGGCGGCATGGGTGGTATGGGCGGCATGATGTAATTCATCATCCGAGCATTTCATAAAAAATCCCCGCAATAGCGGGGATTTTTTATCTGTTTACAAAATTATGATGCGGACTTTTTAACTAATTTATAATTTAAATTACTGTCAATTTTTTTACCTGATTTCATCTCACGTGCTTCAATAAAATTTTCACCGACAAAGAATTTACGGTTTTCAGCTTTGTTATCTAATGTGATGATTGAAGGATCTTGAGGGTCAAAACTGAAACTGCCTTTAGTTTCGGTCTCATTATTTCCACTTTTACCTAAATATTCCTCATTTAGCTCATAGGTTTTATCCGGATTTAGATCTAACACGACCTTAATTCTTTCACAGTCAGCACAAGGAAAAACACCTTCGTATTCACCTGCCCAATCTAGCGAGGTTTCTGCGCTATCAGCACGGTTCACACTGGTATCCGCGTTCTTTTGCTCCATCATGGCTGGGCTGGATTGAGCGTTATTGTTCATCGGCTCATTATCATTTGGCTTTGAACATGCGGTTAAAGCTCCTGCAATAACGACTGCTATCGCAGCAGTAAGCGTTAATTTTTTCATTGTTTTGACCCTATTAAATTATTTGTTATCAATTACATTAAAAGTAGTCAGTATAGATAAATAGGGCAATCTTGTTAAAGTTTGATTCATTAGGTGAATCAGGTCAGAGTTATTGATAAGTGAGCAGGATTTAAGAATTTTTAGCCAAGTTTAAAGTCACTTTATGCTGTTTCGTTAACCAATTCTGAACGCTATGATTAGAAAATAATGATAATGCGGAGGGGATAATGAAATTAGAACAAGAAAATAATCTGATTGCAAAAATTTATGATGCTGCTGTATTGCCATCTTTGTGGCTGGACGTGATCAAAGATATCGTGAGCTATACTAAAAGTAAGAGTGCAATTTTTACCGGTCTGGATCAGCTTAATTCAGGCTATGATTTTGTTTACACGCACAATATCCCGAATGAAAGTCTGGCCGCCTATCAAGATGAGCGTGTCAGAGTGATTGATATGAAACTGCATATGCCATTATGGAATGCGATCGAGATGGGCGATGCTTTAAGTCATAACTGTCAGCACTATGCAGAACAGCCGGGTACGGATCACTATGTGTTCTATGAGAAGTGTTTAAAGCCTGGCGGTGTATCTTATCTGGCGGGCGTATTGCTGGATCGGGGAAATTATCGTTGGGCGGTACTGGGTATTCATCGTGCACCTGAAGTACAGCCTTTTGAACAGCCTGAGCTGGATTTTCTAAGACGTATCAGTATTCATTTACGCCGGGCTTTGCAAATTCACCGGCAAATCAACTTGATTCAGCAAGATAATTTAAGCTTGTATACGGTATTGGATAGTTTAAAAACCGGAATTGTACTGCTCGATCAAAACCTGTGTTTAAGTTATTCCAATCCTGTTGCGCAAAAGATGCTTGATCAAAGTTCATGTCTGGATCTGGATATACATAACCGTCTAAAAACCAATTATGGTCAGCAGATACGTTTTGATCAGCTATTAGAAAGTGCTTTGCTGGAAGATACGACCATTCAGACTGAAGTGGGTGGAGTCTTGGCGTTGAGTGATGGGGCAGGCTCGCAATTCATGCTTACGGTGGTGCCATTTAAGAAATTAAGAAATATGCAACATTTACAGTCTGCTCAGCATCAGATTGCCTTATTTATGACGGATAAAAACCAGCATTATTCCCTGTCAAGAACTTACCTACAACAGTGTTACCAGCTTTCCAAACGAGAGTTTGATTTATGCGAGTTGTTAATTAATGGTTATAAAATAGAAGATATTGCAGAACAGTGTGGCATTACGCTGAGTTCGGTGCGGACTTATTTTAAAAATATTTATGAAAAAACCCAATGTTGTTCGCAAATCGAACTGATGCATTTATTGATGGGCTGTACCATTCAATTTGAACATATTGATTAAAATGGCCCGATTTAAAGTGAAAATTTAAGATAGTTTCTCCAAATCAATTGACCCGTTCTCAGTTGGACGGGGCTTTGGAGTTCAAGCTGAAGGCAAGAATGTTATAAGAATATTAATGTCCGTAATCAATTTTCGGCAAGTCTGTATTGGGCATATTTAGAGTCCGAATATCCTCATCTTTTGCTTCACTTCAGAGATAAGACAATAAACCCATTTGATGATTTATTCATCAATGCAATTAAAATACTGGAACTGAAAATTAACTTTTCATTTGAAAAATATAATTATACAAATATAGATTAACTGTTTATTTATTGATCATATAGCACTATCTATATTTGCCGAGGTTGCTAAAATTCGCGCAATTTTGAATAGAATTGGTGCGTGACGTGTTTGAGAAGTTAGCAGAACAAAGCCTGAACCTGATGGGCTGGGAAATTGATAACCATTGGCCCCTAGATTTAGACCAGTGTGTCATGATTGCTGCTCCTCATACCAGTAATTGGGATGCACTGTATGCGCGACTGGCCTTAAAAGCATTGGGCGTAAATGTTCGCTTAACCATTAAAGACAGTTACATGAAATTGCCATTTGGGCCTTTTGTGCGTGCTATGGGCGGTATCGGGATTGATCGCCGTCCTAAACAGCCGGGTGAGCCTCGTCCGAGTATGGTTCAGGTGATGACGGAATTATTCAAGACCCATTCTAAACTGGTGATGCTGGTGACGCCAGAAGCGACTCGTGCCAAGCAGGAACAGTGGAAGGCAGGTTTTTACCATGTGGCGATCAATGCAGGTGTGCCGATTGCATTGGCCTATATGGACTATGCCAAGAAGAAAACTGGCGTAGGTAAAATTGTTTATCCGACAGGGGATTATGAAAAAGATATGGCAGAAATCATGGCCTTTTATGCAGATATTCAGCCAAAATTCCCTGAATGCTTTAGTGTAGATCAGCGTTATTATCAGAGTTAAAATTGAATTGAAAAAAAGCAGGAAAATTCTCCTGCTTTTTTATTGCCTAATAATCATGAAGATTTACAGACTTAATATGCATTTTCAGAAGCAGGCAAAATTCCACCCAGATTTTGGCAGGCATCTTTGTACAGACCATATTGCTGCTCCACCACTTCATGCAATGGCAGGTCAAACAGATCTTCACCCTGACGATATTGCTTGATATAAGACTCGACTTTGGATTTGCTGCTATACAACATCTGCTGATAATAGTCGGTCATACTGCTATGTGGCATTTGTGCGGTATCTACCTTGGCACAATGGAAATTTTGCAGTAATTGTTCTGATTTTTTCAAATCGCTAGACATACAACCTGCCAGCAGCAAGGTACTGAGCAATGTCGTGATAAATTTCATGGAAAGTAGACTAAAGGTTTTATGGGAGCGCACTATTGTAGAAGTAAAACCCGGTCACAAAACCTTTTTAATCTACCAAATGGTTAAAAAATAGAACAACAGAATTTGAAAATCCAAGTCCATTCTCTAAACAACTAACCTTTGACCAAACCACCATCTACAATCAGGTTTTGTCCTGTCACTGCACGTGAATAAGGCGACAAAAACATCAGGATTGCAGCAGCGAATTCTTCGGGTGTAATTACGCGGCGTAAAGGCGTAGATTGAGCAATCAGGTCAAAGACAAATTCAGGTGTGGCCTTACTGGCATCGGTCGTTTGTAACAGACCACCAGAGAGCATATTCACATTAATGCCATATTGTCCCAAATCCTGTGCCGTGGTGCGGGTAAAGGCCAACAATGCAGCTTTGGCAGCGGTATAGTCATGATAAGGAACCACCGGATTTTGCACGAGGTTTGTACCAATATTCACGATCCGGCCGAACCCTGCTTGTTTCATATCATCCAGTGCGGCTTGTGTAGTATTTAAAGCTGCCTGTACCGCACCGCTAAATTGCCGTTGCAACATTTCCCAAGTCAGCGTTTCTATTTTAGGGCGTGCATCGCCATTAAATTCAAACTGAATCAGTGCGTTATTGACTACAGCATGAATCGCTTCGACGAAATGGGTTTTAGCCGCGGCAAATAAAGCGCGTACCTGATCAGCTTGAGTGACATCTGCCTGGTAAATAAATACCTGCGTAGGATATTGCTGGGCCAGCTGTTCGGCTTGCTGCTGACTGCTATGATAGTTGACGACTACGCGCACACCCTCAGCCAGTAAAGCCTGAGTAATGGCCAAACCTAAACCACGTGCACCGCCAGTAACAAGAACGATCTGATCACGAATCTGCATAATGATGATCTATATTGACAAAGATTGGCCTTAACATAGCAGTTATTTCACCGGATTCAAGCTTTAGCGGGGAAGACAGACTCAGCTTGATCTTGTGTTTAAATGAATTGGGACGCTAATAGAAAACAGCCTGCGCTAAAGAGTAAACTTAAGATCATGCGTTTAAACAGTAATTCTGAAATTTTATAAAATAGCTTTGCGCCTAAAATTGCCGGAATACTCACAAAAACAATCAGCAATGCCAGATATGGTAAATGGCTTTGATTGATCAGGCCTTGCCATAGATACGTACCAAGGGTGAAGAGTTGAATTGCAAAATTAAAGTGCCGCAAAATATAGCGCTGCTGGGCTTTGGGTAATTGTTTTAACATCACCCAAGCCGAAGGAATGGCACCGCAAAAACCGCCCAGTCCTCCTAGAATTCCGCCAATAAAACCGATGCAGCTATCAGTCAATTTTCCTGAATGCTGGATCGTTTTGAATTGCGGATTGAGCAGCATCACCGGACACCAAAGTACCAGAAAAAATCCCAAGATCATCTTAAAGGTATCTGCTTGAATGATCTGCAACAGATAAGTACCAAGCGGCACGCCAATCAAACCAGCAACCAGATAAGGCAGCACCAACTGTCTGGATAAAACCGGCTGCTTTTGTTCCTGACTAAGGGAAATCACATGACTCCAGATCGAGGTAAATACCAGCAAGGGCGCGGCCAGTTGCGGAGGCAGTACCCAAATCCAGAAAGACATGGCGATCAGGGCAAAGGCAAAGCCGGTCAGCCCCTGGACGAAACCCGCGACCATTGCACCCACAATAAATAACAACCAGGTCATAAGGATCGGTACGAAATTAAAGTCAGTAGTATTAAAAAGATAACTGGAAAAACCAAGTACTTGCTTAGTGGTATTTATGCAAATCTCAGTGCAAATTGATATAAACGCCAGGGAATTTAGCTCTTGTCTGCATCGGAAATCAAGAAATCAAAGCATAAAATAAAACAAGAATCCAACACGGAGTTTCTGAATTATCAATCAAATTGCCGGATACTGAAACCTGTACCGCAAGAGGTAATGAACATGAAAAGAGTAATATTATTTTCTGTATTGGCAGTCTCATTAACCGGTTGTGTTGTAGATCCTCACGATGATTATCGCGGTCATAAAGATCGGGATAAACATCATGATCGACAATATGGTGATCGGGACTGGAATAACAACAAAGACCGTCCTAACTGGCATAATCCTAACAAAAACGATCGGAATCCGCCTCCTCCACCTCCGGCTCGTTAACGGGTTTATTGCCCGAGTATTAATGTCTCACCACTTTTATTTGATTTAAAGGATTTCTTGTTCAAGGAATCCTTTTTAATTGTGCTCTTGCGAAGGTGTTTTTTGATAAAGCCCCGCACGAACTGTACCGGCTTTGGTATTTTTAATTAAACGCCATGAGGACGGCAATTTAAGCAATTGTAAATCACGATCTGCTTCTACATAAATATAGGCATTGTCCTTGATCAGAGGATCTGCCTTTAGCGCTAGTTCTTCCCATAAATCTAAGCTATATGGCGGATCTAGAAAAACCAGATCAAACTGTGCCTGAAGGGTAGGCAAAGCTTGCTGCGCCGTAGCCACTTTTAATTGGGCACGTGCTTTGGTGACTTTTAACAGTTCCAGATTCTGAGTCAGAAATTGTGCCTGAGTACGATCAGGTTCAATCATCACCACTGAGGCAGCCCCACGCGATAATGCCTCAAACGCTAATGCCCCAGAACCGGCACAAACATCCAAAACCTGGGCATTTTGTACATCCCACATCAGCCAGTTAAACAGTGTTTCCCTAACACGGTCAGGCGTCGGGCGCAAACCCTCAATGCTGGCAAAAGGTAATTGGCGGCGTTTCCAGTCACCACCAATAATTCGAAGCTGGTTTTTCATCTTTAGTCTCGCTCTACCGGTGTTGGAGCAGGTGTTGCTGCGGGAGATGCAGCCGTATTTGCAGAAGTCGGAGCAGTCATTTCGGGCTGGTCACTGGCTGGAACGGCACTAGATGCTGCATCCTGACTCAACATGCCTGCACCACTTGGCAATTCAGCTGGCTTGATTCCGGCCGTCATCAGACCACCACTTAATTGGTGACCTTGTGGGCGTACCGGATTTTTATCTTTATGCAGTAACCAGTAATCAAAAATTGGACGGGCCAGAGCCGTTGCGGCACTACCACCGCGACCATTTTCCAAAATGACAGCAATCGCGATTTCAGGATTTTCAGCAGGTGCAAAACCGACAAACAGGCCATGATCCAGCTGACGATCGGTCAATAAGGATTCATTATAGCGCTTGCCCTGAGCAATACTTTTGACCTGTGCCGTACCGGTTTTTCCGGCAATAGAATATTGTAAGCCGCTTTTGATGCCTCGGCCTGTACCGGATTGAATCACGTCCACCATCGCATCACGCATCTTGATCCAGTCTTCTTCCTGGCCGTTAAAATCGATCTTGCCATGCGTACCATTATGCACTTTGAACGGTTTGGCACCACGACTTTCACGCAGCACATGAGGAATGACTTTATTGCCATGGTTGGCGGTAATCGCAGTGGCCATAGCCAGTTGTAACGGCGTAGAGGTAAAAGCACCCTGACCAATACTGACGGAAATGGTTTCACCACGTGACCATTTAGCCTTGCGGGTACGCATCTTCCATTCCGGGTTTGGATACAGTCCTGAGCTTTCACTTGGTAAGTCTACTCCGGTTTTTTCGCCAAAGCCGAACTGACGCATCCAGGTATTCATTTTTTCAATGCCCATGCGGTAGGACATGACATAGAAATAAGTATCACAGGAGACGACCTGCGCTTTATGCATATTCACTGCGCCATGCCCGGATTTTTTATGGTCACGGAAACGGTGACTGTCTCCCGGCAGGCTAAAATAACCCGGATCGGAAATAGTGGTATCCCAGTCGACCAGACCATGATGCAGACCACCAAGCGCAAACATAGGCTTGATAGTAGACCCGGGCGGATAAACCCCTTGCACGGCACGGTTATATAAAGGTTGATCCAGATTATCGCGTAGGAATGAATAATCTTTGGTGCTAATCCCGGTCACAAACAGGTTCGGATTAAAGCTTGGACTGGACACCAGCGCCAGAATTTCTCCAGTTTTAGGATTCATCGCCACAATCGCGCCACGACGCCCGGCCAGTTGCTCTGAAGCTACTACCTGCAAACCGTAATCGAGAGACAGAAACAGATCATTACCACGCACCGGATCTTTACGACCCAAATGACGCAGCACATTACCAAAGGCATCTGCTTCTACCGATTCATTTCCCGGCACACCATGCAGCAGCTCTTCATAGGATTTTTCCACCCCGATTTTCCCGATCAGGTTGGTTCCGGCATAGAGATCCTTATCAATGGCTTTCAGTTCTTTGTCATTAATCCGACCGACATAACCAATCACATGTGCAAACAGGTCGCCATGTGGATAGTAGCGGGTCATCTGGGTTTCAATATTGACACCCGGAAACTGATATTTTACTTCACTGAAACGGGCAATATCATTTTCGTTCAGGTTGAGCTTGATTGAAACCCGTTCGGTTTTACGTGCTGTTTTAATCCGGGTTTGAAAGCGTTCAAGATCCTCTTCGGTCAGTTCCAGAATCGGTTTCAGGCGTTCGAGCGTTTGATCGATATCCTGTACGTCGGCACGACTTAAAGTGGCAGTAAATACTGGGTAATTATCGGCCAGCAGAACACCGTTACGGTCATAAATATAACCGCGCGCTGGGGGTAGGGGTTGCAGACGAATCCGGTTCTCGTCAGAGGCAGTAGTAAAGCTTTCAAAGTTGAACAGTTGCAAATAGGCATAGCGGCTGACTAGCAGCAGCATAAAGAAAATGACAATACCAATAGAAATCAAGACTCGACTGCGATAGATGCGCTTTTCTTGTTGTGCATTTTTTAAAGGAAAGTGCTGCTTCATACGCGATCGACTTAAGACCTGAGAGTAGTAGAAAAGAATCAAAGTGGAGTATTCTAACGCAACTGCACTTGATTTGATAATGAAAAACTGACCTTGCAATCAGTTCCTTTAAGCTTTGACTTTGCAGACATTAAAATTGTAAAGTGCTGTATATAAGAGTTGTGATAATTCTGATACAGTAAAATCTAATAAAAATAGGACTATACCAAAAACTATAATTAAGGAAGATGGTGAAGGAATGAACAAGGTTTACCCTTTGTTAGCGTTTGCATTGTGGGCGAACGGGGCTTATGCACAGGATCAAATTAATACTACTGCCACCCAAACACAGCCTGTTCAGGCAAAATCTTTTAATGTTGGCGTTGGTGTTACTCAGGAATTATTCCATCTAAATACAGAATGGGTTAATCCTTATGGGATTGCTTATGTGAAAGGTGGTGTTTTTCTGGATGATGATCATACGATCGGAGCGCAGCTAGGCTTTCGGTATCCTGCACATCTCACCGGCAAGGACAAAAATGGTTATTATGTCGGGGTCTATACTGGTCATATCGATAGCAAACAGGTTGATGGCAAGGATGAAGGCCGTTTAGGTGCTGGTATTGATCTGGCCTATGTTTTGCTTAGTTCAGAACGGATCAGCAGTTTTAGTGTCGGGATTGGTGCCGGAGAGAAACTCAAAGACCGAACAGGCCACGTCGTGGCTGAAACAGAACCCCGGCTACAATTTTCCTATACTTTAAGTATCGGTTTATAGACAAAATATTCGACCTTATTAATATGTGTATTCTGTGAACAAAAAATTAAATATGGAAGTTATGCATGCTTGAGTACGTCAACGAGTTGTGGCAAATCTTTGTAAACCGCCCGGATTTTTGGGCCGTGCTCAGCATTATTCCAGTGACTGCATTTGTAACCTGGGCTCACGTCTGGATGGCGCTGAAAATGGTCTTTTATCCGATCAATTTTTGGGGGTTTCATCTCGGGCCTTTACCTGTGGGCTGGCAAGGGATTGTGCCACGCAAAGCTGGACGTATTTCAGGCATTATTACCGATAACACGTTGTCAAAATTAGGTTCTATCCGCGAATTTTTACAGGCGATGGATCCGGATGATATGGCACGGATCATTGGGGAACAGGTCGGTTTCGAACTGGAACATCTGATTGATGAAGTCATGATGGATCGCAATGCGGTGCTTTGGGAAAACCTGCCTTTTGCTATTAAGCGCAGAATTTATGCACAAGCACAAAAACAAATGCCGGCAATTTTGCGTGAATTAGTGACTGAACTGACCATGAACGTCGAGTCACTTGTGGATATGCGTGAAATGGTAGTCAGCCAGATGGAAGGCGACCGTCGCTTGATGGTGCGTATGTTTCTGAAAGTGGGTCAAAAAGAAATCAACTTTATCTGGCATATCAGTGCACTCATCGGGATGTTCTTTGGTATTTTCCAGATGATTGTCTGGTTTGTGGTGCCGTGGCACTGGACCGTACCGTTCTGGGCGGCCATCTGGGGCTTTTTGACCAACTGGATCGCAATCTGGATGGTATTCAATCCGCTCTATCCACACCCGGTAAAGTACCCGCAATTCTTTAGCCGTACCACAAACCGCAAGTTTCCGTGGATTAAACCGGTGATTCCGCGTATTGGCACCTATAACATACAAGGTGCATTTATGAAACGTCAGGATGAAGTCTCTGACGTCTTCGCAAGTGTAGTCACAGAAGATCTGATTACGTTAAAATCGATCATGACCGAGATGATGTATGGTGGTAAAAAAGACAAAACCCGCCGCATTGTCAAACGTCATATTAATGAAATTATGGAAACACCCCTGGTTCGGACCTCTTTACAGCTGTCTTTAGGGCCAAAAGAGTATGCAAAACTCAAGACAGACTTGATCGATCGCTCAATTGAAATTACGATGGTGCCTGTATGCGACCCTGCGTTTAATGCGAGCCGTGCACAGAAAATCTATCAAATGTTTAGAGAGCGTATTCTGGAGTTGACACCAAGAGAGTTTCAAAATTTATTACGGCCTGCTTTTCAGGAAGACGAATGGATTTTGATTGTTCTGGGTGGCGTAACTGGATTTATAGCAGGTACAATACATTTGTTTGTGGCTTTCTTATAATTAGATTAATTGGATGCTGGACTACATGGCGAATCAATAGATTTGGCATGAACAAAGCGTCATATACATTGTTAAATGAGGATGTTTTTTTATGCGCATTATATTACTCGGACCACCTGGAGCAGGTAAAGGCACACAAGCTCAGTTGATCTGTAAGCGCTACAATGTCCCACAAATTTCAACCGGTGATATGCTCCGTGCTGCAATTCGTGAAGGTACTGAATTAGGTCTTAAAGCTAAAAGCGTGATGGAGAGCGGTGG
>NZ_JBAPXX010000106.1:0-44887 GCF_049284435.1 Acinetobacter sp.
GAGATTCATGCTCGTGTAGCCGTATTAAATATATTTACGGAATTAGGCCGACCTCATACCCAAGTTGTCACTTAAACCTGAGTCGCTTAGGGTAAATCTAATCTTTAAATCTTTGTGCAACAAAGCCTTAATCAATTAGAAAAGCATTACCATAACATTAATATCGATATGAAAAGTCATGCAATCGACTTATGCAATAAATTAAGAAAAAATATAGGTATATTTTCCTTAAGCAAAACAGAAAGTGATGAACTTTTATGGGCATATTATGCAGATTCTCATTCAGGTTTTTGTATTGAATATGATTTAAACAAGCTACAAGAACTCAATAAGGTAAGTGCTGTTTTTGATGTTATTTATCAAAAAAATATTCCTAGGATAGATGAAAAAACTGCACTTCAACAAAGTGATATAGGAGAAATATTAAAACTAACATCTGGTAGAAAATCAGATAAATGGGTACATGAAGAGGAAATTAGAATTTGTATAGAGCCTCATGGAAATTTTGATTATGACTATAGAGCTGTAATAGCTATTTATTTTGGTTTAAAAATGCCTAAAAATAATAATGAATTAGATAAAAATAATCATAGTCTTCCATTCCAATACTCAAAAGTAAGCCAAAATGAAGTTATGAAAACTTTACAAGGTAGAGGCATTAAATACTTTCAAATGCATTTAGAATCTAATAGTTACAAAATTGGATATACTGAAATTGAAGATCTGTATAAGTCAGCACCACCATACAAAACGAAAAACTTGGGCGAAGTTTTAGATTGTGCTATCAGTTATGAGGATTATGGGGAAAATATAGCACCACTTTATTTCGATAAAGTATTGGAAATCACAAGAAGAGACCCATATTGTCATCAAATTCATAATATTCATTTCTCTAAAGAAAAGTCAGGTACTCGTGGCGAACCAATTATTTTTGCTGGATTTTCAAAGAGTGAAAATGATTTATGTTTAACAAAAAGGTACTTCACATTAAAAGATATTGAGGAACAATATTCTGCATTAAATATAAGTAAAAAATAAACCTAAAAGATTAAGTTAATTAGCCTCCTTAGTTGGGGGCTTTTCAAACATGATTCATCAAATTTCAAAGGAATAGAATAAATTGTTTAATAATAAAACCCGTAATCAGCATTATATATCTCAGGTAGAGCAGAAATTAAATAGCATAGATCCATCGATTGATAAAAAGAAAAGGCGGATATATAAATTCGAATCTCTTAACCGTGAACTTCAAGAATATAAACTATGTGTCGAGAATAGTGTAAAGATTGAGCAAAATTTAACTTTTAATGACTTATATTCATTAGAAATATTTGATGATGGAACGAGAGACAATTTTGAGAAATATTTCTGTCAATTAGAAGAAAAAGTTGAAGTATTAACGAAAGAAGTATTAGCTAGTGAAAAACTAGATAAAGATATTTTTCTTACCTTATTTAATGCAAAATTAATGAATGTGATACGTAATCCTTATTGTATTTTATCCACCCTTAATACTTATTCAAGTCTTTGCAACTATACTCCAATAAATCAAAATTTAGCCTATCAATTTGAGAAGATAAACACTTTAGCCGTACCTGAGTCAATCTTGTCAGAATTCAGGATAAATCAAGTACAGTTTAGACAATGGTTAAAAATCATATTTTATATGGTAGTTCCTATGAAGCTTGATAATGGAAACTATTTAAATTTAGCAACTGAAATAATTAAGAATATTTTTGACCCTGCAAAAATGCATTTATATATTGCTCTTGCAACTCATGAGAATGAAATTTGTTTGTTATCTGATCGTGCTCACGTTGATTTTTCAGAAGCCTTACCAGGCAATAATTTTGGATATGAATTCAATTTAACAAAAAATGCTTTTATACATTTTACTTTCGCTGAAAACAATTTAGAGAACTTGAGTAAACTGGCAAATATTCCAGAGAACTTAATGACTAGAATGAAAGAAAGAGGACTTAATAAGCTTGAAATGTCATCACTAAAAATTGATAAATTCGTAAACGAAGACATTCTTTTTAGGGCCTACAATTCAAGAGTAATATATCAGTGTCATACACACTTTTATGCTGCAGATATAGTTTTTAAAAAATAGAAATCCTCTTTTCATATTTAAATTCCATTAAGTTTAAGCCTCTATGCTTTTACAAAAAAATAATGTGAATTTTAATAGACAATATATTTCAATTTAGGTTGACGGCATACGGCAGAAATAAAGCATTAAATGATACTCAAGACCTTATACAGCAAGGCTTTAACCTATTTTACTAAATCATCATTCTGTCAACCTACGTCAACCTAAATAAATTGATTCTGTCTAAGTACGTCTAAGAAGAATCCGTATTTCATATCAGACAAGCCTTATTAAATATTTCCTTGATAAAGACCGACCACAAAACCGTTAAAAATAGCTTCAAAGCCTCATATATTGGGTGTTACAGCTAATTTCAATAAGTATCATTTCATCAAGTATTATCAAGTAAAACTCATTATTTAGCTTTGCTAAGTTCTGCAAGAATTAGCTATACAGCTCCCAACAATAAAACACACTCAAAGGCTGTACTGGTATGCCATTCACTCACAATTCAAAATGCTGTTTTGTATAGCTACGTATAGCAAGAAATATCATTCCCCTTGCAGAAAGCGCCGTATATTTTGCTATACAGGACATAAGCCATTTACCTTGACAGCACCACCTTAGAAAAAAGAAATAAAATGCACTCAGACCTTTATGAATAAAGCATCACAGCTATTTTCAATAGGTTTTAAGAAGTAGTATTTCGTCAAGGTTCGTCAAGGTAAATCCGTATGACTACGTATAACTAAATTCAGGATTTAGAATCTAAAATTTACCCTTATAGATTTGAAATCTAATAGGGTTAAAACGTACTGATATAAATCTCAATCCGTAAAGCTACGTAAAGCAAAGCAGCCTTAAATTATTCTTTACAGCGTTTATTTAATTTCCTTGATGGGCCACCAGTAGAAAGACCATTAAAATGGCTTCAAAACTATATGTGGTAAGGCTTACCGTTTCTTGATGGTTGTTTGATTCCATCAAGGTACATCAAGGTAAATTCCCCTGACTGTATAGAAACGTAAAGAATTTTGACCTTATTTTTTGTTTTACAGCACCACTTTAAAAAGACCATAAAAACCATGCTCAAACATAGACACAGAAAGGTTTACACCATTTTTGAAAAATATCTATTCCGTACAACTACGTAAAACAAAAAGTTCTAAATTGATTTGTTTCAGTACGGCGTTTTGGTACATATCATTTACCCTTACAGCTCAATGCTTAAAAGATGGCTTAAATAGCGTTTAAAGCTTTACAGCACATGCTTTACGTCACATTTGACGATAAGGTGTTTCGTAAGGGTACGTAAGGGTAAATAGCCATTAAATTAGGCGTTACAGTACCTATCTAAATTACTTTGACAGACTATCAGTAGAAACACCCTTAAAATGACCTCTAAACTATATAGATCAAGGTTTATCGCTATTTTGAGAAAATCCATCTCGTCAAAGTACGTCAAAGAAGAAATATGCTTATATTGATTTTAATGTCAGGTTCGTATAGCATCGAATGTAGCCACATTTGATGTCATTACACCTGAACCATCAATAAAAGGAGGAGGTACGCATTTTAAATGCCATCCTTTGTCCTACTGGAGATATGAGCATATCTTTTAACTACGAAAGTTTCGTAGTTCGCCAGTATGGGCATTGTCAAAATGCCCCCTAAACCGATGCTCAAAAGTGAGCTTTGCTTTGATAACAGTAATTTAGGTAAATCCAAAACTGGATGCAGCTCCCGAATTTTTGGGAGTTGATAATTTTCGAGCAGATCAGGACAGCACTTACCCTACTGGAGAACTTGCTCACATTTGAAACGCGACCAAGTTAATTCAGCATTTCAAATGCGGATTTAAAATCTGAAATTATACTGATACCTATTTTATAGGCATATCTGACCGCCAAAAATGACGTGCAGCATAAGCACCACAAAAACGAGGAGCTTTGCCACAAAGGATAAGATTCTAAATCTGACCCCATTGGCATTCTAAATGTGGATGGGTACGCATTTTAAATATGCTGTTTTGGTGCGTACTAACTGCGTACCGCGTACCAGTGCGTACCTGAGCCACTAAACAGAGGCGCAGCTTAAATGCTTTATTTCGCTTCCATCAAATAAGAGAGGCCAAAAAACACAGCAAACCAATACAACCATGAAGGAAAATAGAAAAAATAAACACAGAGGAGTGCCTAAGAGGGGGAGTTTTTAACTCCTGAGTTCATCACCCAGTAAGGCAACTAAACTCGAAGAAAATAGGCCAGCAGCGAGTAATTTGTATCCCCACGTGTATCCCTTATTTTTAATATAAAATTTTATAATTAAATAACAGTTACTTGTGAATCCAGTTCAATTGTCGCCACCCCACCAAAATTCTTATTGTAAATCAGCCACTTATATAAGTGGCTTTTTTATTGCCTAAATTTTATAAGCGATTTAAAAGATCAAATCAAAACTAGAACGAATACGCTCGATTAATAAATGCTTCGACTCTGACAAATGGGTGTTTTTACGAACCATCAATTGGGTCTGAGCCGTGTTGCACAGCTCGGAATCAATAGTTAAGGCAACGGCCTGACCTTCTTTAACCGCATCTGCGATATCTGCATAGCGCATGGCGGAAATCCCATGTCCAGCCACAACATAATTTTTTAAAGCATAAATAGAATTGGTGGTCAGACCAATATTCAGGTTCACTTGTAAGCGAACCATTTCACTGTCGAGTAAATGACGGAAACCATGCCCTATGGGCATTAAGGCAAATTTATAGGCTGAAATTTCAGAGAGACAAATGCGATGCTTGAGCTTGGCAAGGGGGTGGCCGGCAGGAACAGCCAGAATAAAAGGTTCTATTTTATGGGCAATGGTGCTGATGTCTGTATGAAATGGAGGATTATACGCCAGTCCAATATGCGCCAAACTGTCCACGATATGTCGTACCACATGCTGGGCACTCATTAATTCTAACTGGATTTCAAGATTTGGATATTTATGATGCACATGTCGAAGTACATCATAAATCATGTGTTGCATATAACTTTCACTTGAAACAATGTTCACTTTGCCGAGCTGAGAAGATTGCAGCTGAAATAAATTGTCAAATAATTCATTTTCACGATTTTTATTTTCCTTGAAATACTCAAGTACCAGATAGGCGGCTTCAGTCGGAATAATATGCCGGCCCTTACGTTTGAACAGGTTTATTTTTAATTCTGATTCAAAGAGTTGAATCTGTCGACTCATGGCAGACTGTTCAATATTTAGGATATCTGCTGCTTTGCGCATCGAACCGAACATCATCACCGTATAGAAATAACGCAAACGTTTTTCATTGATTCCATGCAATGGCGCAAGGAATTGCAAGTTTCTGTCCATAAAAACTTTGATGCTTTTAAAGCATCAGTATGCCTAATAAATTACATTGTTATCAAGTCAGGAGCGTGCTTACATAGTTTTTGAACAATAAGAAGATCTAGATAAAAAGAAGTTTTAGATGGATTTAATGACCTCCCGTCAACAACGGTTAGACCAGATTTACAAGAAAGTAAGCTGGCGGCTGCTGCCATTTTTATTGCTGTGTTATTTCTTTGCTTATCTGGACCGGATTAATATCGGATTTGCCAAGTTGCAAATGCAGCAGGAGCTGGGCTTTAACGATGCAATTTATGGCATGGCAGCCGGCATATTCTTTTTAAGTTATGTGCTGTTTGAAGTGCCGACCAACCTGTATTTTGAAAAAGTTGGCGCCAGAAAAACCATTACCCGCATCATGATTTTGTGGGGCCTGATCTCCATGTCGATGCTGTTTGTCACCACCCCGCAGATGTTCTATGTCTTGCGCTTTTTACTAGGTGTATTCGAAGCCGGTTTTGCCCCGGGCATGATTTTCTATCTGACCTATTGGTATTCCGGTGCACGTATGGCACGTGTGATGGCGATCGTCATGCTGGCCGGGCCACTGGCTGGTATGTTAGGTGCGCCGTTATCCACGCAAATTATGAGTACTTTTCATCAGATTTATAATCTTTCAGGCTGGCAATGGTTATTTTTATTAGAAGCTGTGCCAACCGTGCTGTTGGGCTGCGTAGCGTACTTTTATTTAACCGATCATCCCTCACAAGCAAAATGGCTGTCACAAGAAGACAAAGCCTTGTTGGTAAAAGAAATTTCGCAGCATCAGTCTGCAACCGGTCATAGCAATTTTAAAGCAGTATTAAAGGATCCCTGGATTTATTTCATGGCCTTGGCCTACTTCACCATTATCTGTGGAATCTATGCGATTGGCTTCTGGCTACCATCTTTATTGAAGTCGGGCGGTATCCAGAATTTGCAGATGATTGGCTGGCTGGTGGCGATTCCGTATTTATGCGG
Organism: Acinetobacter sp.; assembly: GCF_049284435.1. Lineage (GTDB taxonomy): Bacteria > Pseudomonadota > Gammaproteobacteria > Pseudomonadales > Moraxellaceae > Acinetobacter. Next base: position 6,470 of record NZ_JBAPXX010000106.1, read on the forward strand.
CGCAATTTTCATGGTCATTTTTGCCCGCAGTTCGGACAGATGGTAGGAACGGAAATGGTATTGTGTAGTGCCGACGGTATTGGCCGGAGTTAGTCTGATGTTGTCGGTGATCAGTGCGAATTTCCTGCTGTCCTTTATAGCGATCTGTACCGCAACGGCCTTTATGTTTAGTGCCTATACCATTTTCTGCTCGATTCCATCGAAATACTTGAGCGGTAGTGCGGCAGCAGGTGGAATTGCCTTAATTAACAGTATTGGATTACTCGGTGGTTTTGTCAGTCCGAATATTATGGGTATAGCGCAGTCAATGACCGGTTCCATGCTGGCAGGCTGGTTCACGATTGCTGTGATCATGATGCTCGGTGGCGCTTTCCTGATTTATGCCTTCAGACTGAAAAAGCAAGCTGCGCCTCAGCAAACAACACGCGCCGCCTTAATCATCGATAAATAATCAATCATGCAGCATAGGAAGGATTCAAGATATGAAGAAAATCATCATTGCGGGCTTTCAACATGAAACCAATACCTTTGCCCCGACCAAAGCAAGCTACGCCGATTTTGTCCAGGGTGGGGGATTTCCGCCGCTTAGCCGCGGCGCAGATATCCTGAAATTTCGGGAACAGAACATTCCGATTGGCGGTTTTATTCAACAAGCAGAACAATTCGGTTATCAACTTTTACCGGTGATCTGGGCTGGCACTTCACCTTCAGCGCATGTAGAGCAGGACACTTATCAGCGGATCTGTGATGAAATTATTTCCAGCATTCAACAACATCCGGCAGATGCGGTGTATCTGGATCTGCATGGTGCCATGGTCAGTGAGCAGGTGGATGATGGTGAAGGCGAATTGTTAAGAAGAGTCCGCGAGACCGTTGGTCCGGACATTCCGGTGATTGCCAGTCTGGACTTCCATGCCAATGTCACGCAGGCGATGTTTACTTATAGTGATGCATTGATTTGCTATCGGACCTATCCACATGTAGATATGGCCCAAACCGGACAACGCTGTGCCCAAGTGCTGGATCAAATATTCCAGGGCAAAAAGCTGTACAAGCAAATGTATAAGCTACCATTTTTGATTGCGCTGAATGCACAATGTACCGAGCTGGAACCTACCCAATCGTGTATGAATTTACTCGAACAGCTAGAGCAAAATAATTCTGTCCAGATGAATTTCACGCCGGGTTTTCCAGCGGCAGATTTTGAGGAATGTGGCGGTTGTATCTGGGGCTATAGTGAAAATGCTGTGCAGTTAGATCAGGCTATGCAACGTTATATCGCCCATGTGCTGCAACAAGAAGTGCATGGGAATATGGATTTTTTATCACCCGATTATGCCGTGCAGCAGGCACTTCAACTTTATCAACAGCATCGCTTGCAGATACTCAGGATAATCCGGGAGCCGGTGGTGATTCGAATACGACCGGAATGTTATCGGCGCTACATCGGCATCAGGTTAAAAATGCATTGATTGGCCTCATTGTAGATCCCGTGGTGGTGCAGCAAGCCTATCAGCTTGAGCTTGGTCAGCATTTTTATGCGCAACTGGGCGGGAACATCAGGTATTGCCGGAGATGCCCTATTTAGCGCTGAATTTAAAATCAAAGCCTATAGTGATGGGAAATTCAGCTATGGCGGACCCATGATGCATGGCGTTGAAGCAAATATTGGCCCGAGTGTATTACTGGAAATAGAAGGTATTGAAATTGCAGTCAGTTCCTACAAAGCCCAGTTGCTCGATCGTAATATGTTTAGAATTTTTGGTGTTGTGCCTGAAGATAAATCGATTGTCGTGGTGAAAAGCTCGGTACATTTTCGTGCAGATTTTCAGGACATCGCTGCTGCCATTTTGGTCGCGAAAGCACCTGGTGCCATGAAAGCAGACCCGAATGATCTGCCTTGGCAAAAGATTGATCCAGATATACGGCTTGTACCGATGGGTGAAAGTCTGGCACAACGTGATCAGCCATTACGTCGTACTGTCTAACATTTAACTAACTCCAATTAACACCTAAGCGATTGAACAGGCTAGATCCATTACGATCCAGCCTGTTTTTTAATGAAAGCTCCCATTCCTTGAACTCAAGATAAATTCAATACAATTTTCTGTTACCTGATCCCACGTCTGGATCTGCAATTGATGAACTTGACTGACATCGACTTAAGCTAGCTCAAAAAAGCGGACAAGAAATCAATATTCTTTTTCAAACTCAACAAAATACCTATAATTGCAATCAGAAACTTGTTGTAAATTAAACCTTAGGAAAAAAACAAATACAGTTTTGACTTTCTTATTCTAAATTAGATGAATCAATTGGAGATTCTCATTGCGCGTTGCCCACTATAAAATTTTGCTCATTATCGTATTGCTACTGGCAGTAGGGTTTGCTCTATTTCGCTGGTGGCAGGGACCAGTGGTGCCTAGTTACACGTTGAGTGCCATGCCGCTGGTACAAAATGTTGTCGCAACCGGACGTGTTGCGACGGTTTCGCGTGCCCAGGTAGGCAGTGAAATTAGTGGTGTGGTTCTGCAACGTCTGGTGCAGGAAGGCGATCAGGTTAAACCGGGTGATCTGCTGGTGGTGCTGAAATCAGATGAGCTGTTGGCCCAAGTCAGGCAGGCCGAGCTGGCACTGACCGAATTGGCAAGCAGCCGACGGCCACAGGCTGCAGCAGAACTGGCCAGTGCCAAAGCCCAGCTGGAGCAGGCCAGCCGAGAAGCTACACGTAGACGTAATGCAGAAGCTGGCATCCTGTCGAGGGAAGAAGTCGAACAGGCTGTGGAAGCGGAAAGAGTCGCGCGCAATAATTATCAGACAGCTCGGGTAAAAGCAACAGCATTGGCTGCGGGTCAAGTCGAAGAAGCATCGCTTCGGGAACAGCTTGCGGTGGCACAGGCGCAATTGGCCAAAACCAAGATTCGGGTGGCGGTCGCTGGCACAGTACTGACACGCGATGTCGAGCCGGGTGATCTGGTTCAGCCGGGACAAACTTTATTTACCATTGCGTTAACAGGGAATACAGAAATCCGGGTACCGCTAGATGAGCGGAATTTACCGCAACTGGCCTTACAGCAAAATGCCACCGTGATTAGCGATGCCTATCCGGATCAGTCTTTCCCGGCCCGGATTAACTTTATTGCGCCAAGTATTGATCCACAGCGAGGTACAGTAGAGGTCAGGTTAACTGTCAATCCAGTGCCTGATTTTCTGCGTCAGGACATGACGGTATCGGTGAATGTCGAGACGGCCAAACGAGCACGGGCACTGGCTATTCCGAATGATGCTTTAAGTAGTATAAAGGGAGATAAAGCTGTGGTCTTAATGGTACGTGATGGAAAAATACAGCGTCAGCAGATTACTTTAGGCTTGCGTGGCCTGGCCATGTCAGAAGTGAAATCTGGTCTGAATGAGGGTGATCAGGTGCTGGCAAATGCCGAATCTTCATTGGAGGATGGCACCAGAGTTCGCTTAAAATCACAACACAGTTCATTGCAGAATTCTGCTAATACGACCGATAGCAAAAATGAATTACCGGTGAAATTCGATTGAAAAATTTATTTGGGCGGCTCTGGATCGAATGGAAAATCGCGGTCAGTTTTTTGCGCGAGGGTCGCGCGCAGTCCATCATGATCACCATCGGGGTCGCCGTGGGCGTGGCAGTGATCGTCTTTATCACCGCGTTGATTCAGGGGCTACAAGCCAATATTGTCGAACGTACCTTAGGTACACAAGCGCATATTCGCCTGTTGTCACCGGATGAAATCAACCGAATTGTGTCACCTCCTGCCGGAACGGTGCAATTATTGCAGGAAGACAAACGGGCACAGCGGCTGCGTTCGATCAATAATTGGCAACAGATTACCGAAACACTGGACCAGTTACCTGTACTGACCGCCGTCTCGCCGGTAGTGTCTGGACCTGCTTTTGTACAACGGGGTGATGCGATTGAATCCGTAGCCTTGGTTGGGATGAATTTGGAGCGTTATCAGCAGATCATTCCATTAAAAGAATATTTAACCAGTGGTCAGTTGCGGGTCGGCGCGGATGATGTACTGATTGGCAGTCAATTGGCCAAAGACCTCGGTGTTCAGGTCGGCAGCAAGTTGCGGCTAGATACTGGCCAACAGAATAGTGCCTTGGTGAATATTGCCGGTATTTTTGAGCTGGGCGTGCGCGAACTGGATGCGCGTTATGTTTATCTGGATCTCAAGCAGGCGCAGTCCTTACTCGGTCTGCCAGGCGGGGTAACGGTGATTGACCTGACCATTGCCAATATTTTTGAGGCAGACCAGGTTGCAGCACAAGTCGGACGCCTGACCTCATTAAAAGCCGAAAGCTGGATTGAAACCAATGCACAACTGATGAATGCCATTACCGCACAAAGCCTGTCCACCAATATGATTATTGTCTTTGTCGCAATTTCAGTGGCTTTCGGGATTGCCAGCGTCATGTCCGTCAGTGTGGTGCAGCGTACCCGGGAAATTGGTATTTTGCGGGCGACAGGTGCAACCCAATCGCAAATCTTGAGAGTTTTTCTGTTTCAGGGCGCAATCTTTGGCTTGCTCGGTTCAGTGCTGGGCAGCATAGTCAGTTATGGCCTGGTGTGGGTATTTAATAATTTTGGGCCAGGATTATTTTATATTCCCATTTCGATTGAACTGGTGATATTGGCGTTATTGTTGGCGACATTAACAGGCGTACTGGCTGCAGCAGTGCCATCACGCCGGGCCGCGGCACTTGATCCGGTGGAGGCGATTCGTCATGTCTGAGCAATCTCAGGAAGTTCTGCGTCTGGAAGCGCTGCGAAAATCTTATAATATTGGCCAGCCCAATGAGGTTGAGGTCTTGCATGGCATTGACCTGCGCATTGATCGCAACGACTTTGCTGCACTCATTGGCCCTTCCGGTTCTGGAAAAAGTACCTTATTGAATATTCTGGGACTGCTAGATAAACCAACGAGCGGCGAGCTGTACTTGTTGGGACAACCTACCAGTGCGATGGATGATACCGGTCGTACGGCGCTGCGCGGCAACAGTATTGGGTTTGTATTTCAGTTTCACCATCTGATTCAAGCGTTTAGTGCACTGGATAATATTCTAATGCCTTTAATGATGGCGCATGGCAAACCGAATCAGCAGGCAATGCAACGCGCACGTGATTTACTAGCGGCAGTGGGGCTGGAAAAATTTGCTGAACGTAAACCGAATGAACTTTCCGGAGGACAGCAGCAGCGGGTGGCCATTGCTCGGGCTTTGATTACTGAGCCAGCATTATTATTGGCCGATGAACCGACAGGTAATCTGGATACCCAGACCGCGGCTGATATGTTTGAACTGTTTCGTAAAGTGCATCGTGAACGCGACTGCGCCGTACTCTTGGTCACGCATGATCCGCGCCTGTCTGCCACTTGTGATCGCACCATTAATCTGGTCGATGGCCGGATTGAAAGTGATTCGAGCAATCCGCATCAAGATTAATCCAAACCATAAGGAACCAGCATGTCTAACTTACAGGATCCAAGAGTTTTATTTGCTTTAGAAAGAACTGCGTTGGCCTGGAATCGCAGTGGGCTGGCTTTGATTGCTTTTGGCTTTGTGATTGAAAAATCAAATTTACTGGCACAACTGGTCGATCCGGAAAAATACCAGAATAAAATTGTTTATAGTCACTGGCTGGGAATTGCAGTCATTCTATTCGGTATGTTGATCAATATCGGTTCTATCCTGCAATATCGGGCTGGCCTCAGATCTTTGACCCCGGCAGAATTTATTTCTGACTATCAGACCCAGCATCCTGTCTTGTTAAACTTATTTACCGTGTTGACCGGAATATTGTTAATTATTTCATTCTGGATCAGTTGAAAGATGGATGCTGAAGAATGAATGAACATATTCAGGCACCATTCCCGACTTGAATAAATTTAAATATTATATAATATAAAATTATATAATGATTGATGGAATTATGATACATGACTTTCTGAGTGCTTTTCTCGGCGGCTTGCTCCTCGGAGTTTCAGTTGTCGGCTATCTGTATATCCATGGCCGGATCGCAGGCATCAGTGGCCTGATCGGACAGGTTCTCAATCCGCATACGCTTTTTAAAACACCTGCCATCTGGTTCTTACTGGGTCTTTTCATCATTCCATTTATTTATGGTTTATGGCTACAGCCTGAGATCGAACTGAATGCCAGTCCCTGGATGATGATCGTTGCCGGTTTGCTGGTCGGGTTTGGTACCCGTTTAGGTTCGGGATGTACCAGTGGACACGGCATTTGCGGGATTAGCCGTTTATCCAGACGTTCAATGTTGGCAACTGCGGTATTTATGCTGGCAGGTTTTGTAACAGTGTATGTGATTCGTCATCTGATCGGAGTGCTTTAAAATGAAAAATCTGTTGGCATTTTTATTGGGTGGCTTGTTCTCGGTAGGCTTGATGATTTCCGGTATGGCCAATCCTGAAAAGGTTCTGGATTTTCTGGATCTTTTTGGCGACTGGGATCCAAGTCTGGCCTTTGTGATGTTGGGCGCGATAGTGGTTGCCTTTATTCCATTTCAAAAAGTCAGTCGAAATCCGACTGCGAAAACCGTATTTGATGAACCGATCCAGTTACCAACCAATCAGAAAATTGATTCCAAACTGGTGACAGGCAGTCTTTTATTTGGTATCGGCTGGGGAATTGCCGGTATTTGTCCGGCACCCAGTCTGACCTTGATCGGTCTGGGTCATTATCAGGCCATTTATTTTATTCTTGCCATGCTGGCAGGGGTTTACCTACATCGTCAATGGGCAGGAGCATCATCATGAGTCAGAGCGCTGTGGTTCAGAATTTTTTTCATGAAGATACCAATACATTTAGTTATGTCGTGAGTGATCCGGCCACTGGAAAATGTGCGGTGATTGATAGCGTACTGGATTATGATGCTGCTTCAGCCAGCACATCGACCACGCATGCGGATCGCATTATCGCCTATGTACGAGAGCATGAACTTGAAGTTGAGTGGATTCTGGAAACCCATGTGCATGCTGATCATTTGACCGCAGCGCAATATCTGCATTCACAGTTGGGCGGCAAAATTGCCATGAGCCATCATATCTCTGTGGTTCAGGAGACCTTTGGCGCGATCTATCATCTGGACATCAAGCAATTTAATCTTGCTCAGCCATTTGATTATCTGTTTACTGATCATGAAGCATTCAGCATTGGTTCATTGCAGGCCTATAACATTCCGACACCGGGACATACACCGGCCTGTCTCAGTTATGTAATCGGGGATGCGGTCTTTGTTGGCGATACCTTGTTCATGCCCGATTACGGTACCGCGCGCTGTGATTTCCCTAGAGGCAGTGCCGCGACTTTATTTGATTCGGTTCAAAAGCTGTATCAGTTACCAGACGCCACCCGGGTATTTTTATGTCATGACTATCTGCCGGAACATCGCGACCACTTTGTCTGTGAAACTGATATTCAGACCCAGAAGCAGCACAATATCCATATTCACACTGGCACGGCCAAAGCTGATTTTGTTGAAATGCGCCAGCAGCGAGATGCCAAACTGAGTATGCCTAAACTGATTTTACCGGCGATTCAGATCAATATGCGTGCTGGTCAATTTCCTGAAGCGGAAGAAAATGGAATTTCTTATTTAAAACTGCCGTTGAATTATTTCCATGCCTGAGATTTAAATAAACGAGTCATTAAAAAAGGAAGTACGCGATTGCCTACATCCTTAAAATCTTACAGTTGAATTCTAATGATCCTGTCTTTCAGGTTGATCTAATCATTGAACGCCGGTAAATCATACCTAATCAAAGCGTCAGGATGAAGCCGAACTTAATCGCACCACCACAAGTTTCCGCTTCATCCTTGCATGAGCCTGATCTCAAAGATTCGATCCGATTTTATTGTTCCAGATTACTTCTCAGCATCCAGGCAGTTTTTTCGTGTACTTCCAGTCTTTGCGTGAGAATGTCAGCAGTCGGCTGATCATTGGCTTCTTCAATGATCGAAAAAATACTTCTGGCAGTACGTGCCACAGTTTCATGTGCATCTACCAGTAAACGTATCATTTCTTCAGCTTTAGGCACACCTTCGACTTCTTTAATGGAGGTGAGTTTCACAAACTGTTTATAAGTACCGGGTGCTGCAAAACCCAAAGCCCGAATACGTTCAGCAATGATATCCAGCGCATTCCACTGCTCGGTATATTGAGTCATAAACATGTTGTGCAGGCTATTGAACTGGGGGCCAGTGACATTCCAGTGGAAATTATGGGTCATTAAATACAGGGTATAACTGTCTGCTAAAAGTCTGGATAAACCATCGACAATTTTGGCGCGATCATCATGCGAAATCCCGATATCAATTTTCATTGCTTTAGATTCTTTTTTAGAAGAGGCCATGCTCTTACTCCTTAAAACTTAACGCGATACGGTGTAACAAAATAAAGTCGGATGTATTTGAAGCCTGAGCCAAGAGATGAAATGATCTCTATGACTTTGTATTTGATCTGAATAGGCCGATGGATTTAAGTGGTTATAAGTTATAGATATTAAATCAATATAAGGGCAGGAAGTTTAGTCATTATGTATAAGCAGGGCGCGGGATTGTAACTATTTAAATCTGTCAAGTTTTGACCATCTTCAGCGGTAGCACGTTAATTTCTCATAGCAAATTGAAGATCAAAAAAGTCCTAATCATTTCAGGATTGAAACATCGTGTTGGGTCATGAAGCCTATTTATGAGCAAGATCACATATCACTATACTGAGTCTTTATTTCGAAATATCTCTGTAAGATTTTAATATTTTATATTAAATAAATAGCTTAGATGAAAATTTAAATCATAAATAAACCCGAAATTTATAAAAAATAACACAATGCTGCCTTAATTAAACAAGGCACTACAAACAATAATAAATCTCTTTCTCAAATGCAGTTATGTTAGGACACAGGCGAAACCAATAACGCTTCGAGTCAGCATATTCAGAAGAAATGTGAGGCTGATACAGGATCGGCTGTAGCAGATAGACTTGCGGGATGAGTTTGATTGGTCAAGCCATGCGACATATAAGCTCAAGCGACTTTGAGATAGACCAAAAATATCTGCACTAAACTCAAGCTCAGCAAGGAATACATCATGAAAATTAAGGCCAATAGCCCCGCGACTGGTAAAGACGGTTTAGACAAACAAAATACCAATAAAAAAAGTGAGCAGCTCGACGCATATCGCAGTGATGCGACCGAGCAGGCACTCACCACCAATCAAGGGGTTAAAATTTCCGATAACCAGAACAGTCTCAAGGCAGGCGTTCGCGGTGCGACCTTGATCGAAGATTTTATTCTTCGGGAAAAAATTACTCATTTTGACCATGAGCGAATTCCTGAACGTATTGTGCATGCCCGTGGTGTCGGTGCACATGGCTATTTTGAGGCTTATCCGGGGAATGAAAAACTGACCAAAGCGGGCTTCCTGACCAATACCAGTGTGCAAACCCCAGTGTTTGTGCGCTTTTCTACCGTACAGGGCCCGCGTGGTTCAGCGGATACAGTACGTGATATTCGTGGTTTTGCGACCAAGTTTTATACTGAAGAAGGTAACTTCGATTTGGTGGCGAATGATGCGCCGGTATTCTTTATTCAGGATGGGATCAAGTTCCCGGATTTCGTACATGCGGTCAAGCCTGAACCACAGACCGAGATTCCTACCGGTGCATCTGCACATGATACTTTCTGGGATTTTGTTTCCTTAGTGCCTGAATCTGCACATGCGGTCATGTGGGCCATGTCGGATCGAGGCATTCCACGTAATTTAAGAGCCATTCAAGGCTTTGGCGTACATACTTTCCGTTTTATCAATGCCGAGAATAAAGCGGTTTTTGTTAAATTCCACTGGACCCCAAAACAGGGTCTGGCCCAACTGGTCTGGGATGAAGCACAAAAACTGGCAGGTAAAGATCCGGATTTCCATCGCCGTGACTTATATGAAGCGATTGCCTCCGGTAACTATCCGGAATGGGAGCTGGGTGTACAGGTCGTTCCAGAAGAAGATGAGATGAAGTATGACTTTGACTTGCTGGATCCAACCAAGATTATTCCGGAAGAACTGGTGCCGGTGACGCCGATTGGCAGAATGGTACTGAACCGTAATGTCGATTATTTCTTCGGTGAAACCGAGCAGGTGGCTTTCTGTCCGGGACATATTGTTCCGGGACTAGATTTTACCAATGACCCGTTATTACAGGCAAGACTGTTCTCCTATACCGATACCCAGCTTAGCCGTTTAGGTGGTCCAAACTTCCACCAGATTCCAATCAACAAACCGGTTTGTCCATTCCACAATAATCAGCGTGACGGTCTACATCAGCGTATTGTACATACTGGTCAGGCCAGTTATGAGCCGAACTCGATTGATAACAACTGGCCGACTGAAACTCCGCCAGCCGCACAAGGGGGTGGTTTTGAAAGCTATCAGGAGCGTATTGATGGACACAAGATCCGTCAGCGCAGTGAATCTTTCAGTGACCACTTTAGTCAGGCTCGTCTTTTCTATCGCAGCCAGGCACCCCATGAGCAAAAGCATATTGTCGATGCCTATGTCTTTGAGCTGAGCAAGGTGGAACGTAAATATATTCGTGAGCGTGAAGTTCTGGAAGTGCTCTGTAATATTGATTTGGATCTGGCCCAGCAAGTTGCTGACCAGTTGGGTATTGAAATTCCGGCAGAGAAAAAAGCTGTGAAATTGCCGGATGTGCAGATTTCACCACGTTTATCTTTCGAGGCATTCAAACCCGAAGATATTAAGGCACGAAAAATTGCCCTACTGATACACGATAAAGCCAATGAGGCCAGTATCAAAGCCGTTCAAGCCTGGGCAGAATCGGAAGGGGCTGTGGTCGATGTATTGACCCCAAAACCGGGTCCGGTACTGGGTCAGCAAGGCGAGGTGATTCCTTCCGATGGTATGCAAAAAGCAGAGCCATCCATCGCCTATGATGCCGTGGTGATTGCTGACGGTGACAATTACGATGTCGTGATGAAAGACGGTGTAGCAACTCATTATCTGCTGGAAGCCTACAAGCATTTAAAACCGATTGTGTTCTTGGGCGATAAAGGCAAGCTGCTTGAAGATCTGCGCTTGGTTAGCGATGAAGGAACTCTGGAAAACGGACAGTTTGAAGCAGTACAAGATAGCTTCAAGACTTTGATCCTGAACCATCGTGTCTGGGCGCGTGAAGCGACTGCGGAAGCGATTCCTGCCTAAACGATCCAATTTATGTTAGAGGATAGAGGCTCTGGCTTCTATCCTCATGGTTTTAAAATGGATGAAGATATGGTGAGACCGGATGTCAAAAAGTTGTTGGCACAGGCACAGCAAGCCAAATGGAGCAGAGAGCAGGATATCTATCTCATTGAACATAATCATTTGCCTTTAACTGAACTGATGCAGCAACTTTGTTTCAATGAAGAAGAGATTAATGCACGGCGTAAGGTATTAGGGCTGACCACACGTTTAAAACAAATGCGCAAGCTTTCTCATTAACTGACTTTAAAAAATAACAACATTATCCGTATTTTATGAGGAACCGCATGCATGAACCTCGGTTCAATATTACAAAGATTTGAAAATTCTCCTCTGGAGCTACAAGAAAAAATTCAGCACACTTTAATGGAACTGGTGGCGATTTCCGACCAGGTGCCTGATCCCACTTTCGGAGCGATCTTAAAACGCTGGCAGATACTTAGTCAGGTCTCAGCCAGTAATCTGAGCTTGGGAAAACTGTTTGAATCCCATCTGGACGCCTTGGCTATTTTGCATGAACTGAATATTCCGGTAGCACAAAAAGGCTTATGGGCAGTATGGGCGGCAGAAGGTGGACCAAAACCTTTAACATTGCAAGCAGGAAAGTTAAGCGGGATAAAGCCCTGGTGTTCTGCATCGGTCTGGGTGCAACACGGCCTGCTGACTTACCGTGATGAGCAGCAACAATCCCAGTTACTGATTTTGGACCTGCAGCAAGAAGGAATTCAGCATCATCAGGATGCCTGGCAGGCGGTGGGCATGCAGCATACTTTAACTGCCCGGCTGGAACTGGATCAGGTTGAGGTGGAAAAAGTCGCTGCTCCGAATGCTTATCTGGATCGGCCCGGATTCTGGCACGGCGCCGCAGGTGTGGCAGCGTGCTGGTATGGCGCAACTGTCCGTCTGGCTGAATATTTAAGGCAGACGTTCTTGCTCAAACCTCATGCCTATAAAGCCATGTATCTGGGTGAAATCAGTCGGGAGCTTTTAGCAACACAAGCCTTATTTTATCAAGTTGCTGAATTAATTGATCAGCAGCCGCAACACTCACATGAATTAAACATTCGTAGCCTGCGTGCTCAGGTTGAAGCAACGGCTTTAAACGTGCTCACGCATGTGGGTAAGGCCCTTGGTGCTGCGCCGTATTGTGAGCATCCGCATTTCGCCCGGCTTGCAGCAGATCTTCCGGTATTTATTCGTCAAAGTCATGCCGCATTTGATTTGGAGCGAATTGGTGAGTTAAGCGCACAGGAGGAAGAACTATGGACATTATAAGACATGAGATTGTGGGTGATCGTGTCATCCATGGTGAAGGTACACGACTCGAAGAATGGCGTTCCTGTGAGATTTTGCAACAGATGCCGGAATTCGATATTCCTCAGGTTATTCCACCGGATGCCAGGATCTGCATTATTGCCCCTCATCCTGATGATGAAATTTTGGGATGTGGAGGTCTGATTCAGCGTCTGGATAAACTTGGCTATCAGATCGTACTTTTTGCCGTTACCAATGGTACGGCCAGTCATCCAGGCTCTAGCCTGTATAGTCCAGAAGAGTTGAACCAGATTCGTCCTGCTGAAACACGAACAGCTTTGGAAGAATTGCCTTTGAAACAGAATATCTTACGGATCGCTTTAGATATTCAGGATGGTAAAGTTGCAGAACAGCGGAATGTGTTGCAGCAGCATCTGCAATCTTATCTGCAGCCGAATGACGTGTTAATTACCACATTTGTTCATGATGGGCATCCAGATCATGAAATTACAGGGCAGGTCACACAGCAGCTGGCGACTGAACTTCATTTGCCCTGTATTCAGGTCTTGATTTGGGCATGGCATTGGGCAACCCCGGGAGATACCAGAATTCCCTGGAGCGTTGCTCATCAACTCAGATTAACTGATGAAGAACTGCAATATAAGTCTCGAGCTGCGCGGTGTTTTAAGAGCCAGATCGAGCTTGACCCTACCATAGAACAAGCAGCTATTCTGCCAGAGCAGGCATTGCAACGTCTTTTACAGCCCTGGGAAGTGTATCTGTATGAACAGTAAAGCAGCCTATGATCAGGAATATTTCGATGCCTTGTATGCACTGAATCAGGGAGATCCCTGGCAATATGAACAGCGTTGGTATGAACAGCGCAAACGGCAGATTTGTCTGGCGGTCTTGCCGCGCTTGCAGTTTGACTCCGCGATTGAAATTGGTTGCAGTAATGGCATCTTTAGTCAGGAACTGGCACAGCGGACAAATACCCTAATATGTCTGGATGCCAATGATACTGCGATCCAGTTGGCGCAGCAGCGTTTACAAGATTATTCACATGTGCAGGTGCTACAGTGTGTCGTGCCAGATGAGTTGCCCAAACAAAAATTTCAGCTCATTGTCGTCAGTGAGATTTTATATTATCTGAACCCGATTGCACTGCAACAGGTATTAGCATGGTTGCATACTGCACTCGAACCGGGCGGATGTATCTTGAGTTGTCATTGGCGCGCGCCGATCTCGGGATTTAGCTTGAATGGTGAAGATGTCCATCAGTATTTCAAAGCGCATTTAAACTATGCACATCGTTTAAGTTTGCAGGACTCCGATTTTTTAGTAGACCTCTGGCTGAATTCAGCACAATCCGTGGCAGAGCAGGAGGGCTTAAGATGAAAAAAATCGGTGTGGTGATTCCAGCCTGTAATGAAGAAGCCTATATTGAACGCTGCCTGTTGGCCTTAAAATCAGCACAAACTTATTTTTTTCAATACTTTAAAACAATAGAAAATCTTCCTGAAATTCATATTCTCGTGGTCTTGGACAACTGTACCGATAGCACCGCACTTAAAGTTCAGCAAATGGGCATTCCGGCTATGAGCTGCGACTTCCGAAATGTCGGTAAGGCACGTCATTTGGGGATTCAGCAAATGATCGAGCAAGGCTGTGACTGGATTTGCTGTACCGATGCTGATTCATTCGTACAATGCGACTGGTTTCAGGTGATGTTACAGCATCAACCCGCCGATGCGATTTGTGGTGTGGTCGAGTTGGATCACTGGGATCATTTAAGCCGGAAAACCCGTCAGGCTTATCTCCGACATTATCAGGATAGCATGGGACATCGGCATATTCATGGCGCAAACCTGTGTTTTAAAGCTTCGGCTTATATACAGGTCAATGGGTTTCAGCAACTGGACTGTCATGAAGATGTCGATTTCATTCATCGTTTAGAAAAAGCCGGCGCGAAGATTGTCTGGTCGAATCAGCTGAGAGTCACCACCAGCAGTCGGCTCAGCTCCAAAATTGCCGCAGGTTTTGCACATTTTCTGCAAAAACTTGAGCTTAAGCAGGCCGCGAAAAAACCGATCAGCCTCTGCAAATAAAAGCATAAAACTATAAATTTTATACAATCAGATACTTGTAAAAAATCTTAAAATTCGTGTCTAAAAACTATTCCATTTAAATTTATTCTGTTTATAATTCACGCAAATTCAGCCCCGCAAACTTATACATTCTAGCTATAAGTCTGTGGGGTTTTTCTATGGATGAACGGTAATGGATGCCTGAGCCTTCTTTTTTGGTAATACAATGTTCAATCAAACACTGCTTTCTCGAATTCAGTCTCCATCACCATATCTATGGCAGAAAATAGCGACTGCGTTGTGCTTCTTTAGCTTGGGCTTTAGTACTGCGGCTTGGGCACCTTTAATTCCATATGCACAGCAGCGCCTGTTATTAAATCATGCTGATTTTGGCCTGTTATTGCTGTGTGCCGGGATCGGTTCAATGCTGGCGATGCCGCTGGCAGGCCGACTGGCTAATGCATTAGGTTGCCGTACTGTTTTAGCCGTAATTCTCAGTGCATTTTTGTTCATTCTGCCTGCTTTGGCCTATAGCCCGAATCATTTAATGATGGCAATCAGCCTGTTTTTCTTTGGTGCCAGTGCCGGTGCTTTGGGCGTGACTGTCAATATTCAGGCTGCACAGATTGAGAAAAAACTCGGTAAAAGTTTAATGTCGGGTTTTCATGGGGTGTGTAGTTTAGGTGGTCTGGCAGGCGTACTGGGCATGACCATGTTAATGGGATTTGGCTTGGCGCCTTTAACTGGTGCGGTTATTGTCAGTGTGATTTTGCTGCTTATTGCCTTATTGGCTGTTCCTTTTAGTTTGGGTGCTGAGCCAAAAACAGCGGTAGAAGAAACATCATCAGAACAGCCAGTGAAAAAAGCAGCACCGACCTGGGCGATTTTAGGCATTGGTCTGATCTGTTTTGTGGCTTTTCTGTCAGAAGGTGCAGCCATGGACTGGAGCGGTATTTATCTTGCTACTGAGTTCAGCCTGCCTGCGGCGCAAACCGGTTTGGCTTATAGTTTCTTTGCGGGTTTGATGGTACTGGGACGTTTTAGTGGACACTTGATTATTCAGCAGTTTGGTGAAAAAAATACGATTCTGTTAAGTGCACTTTTGGCTGCAACCGGTTTATTAACCGTAGTCTTTGCACCAGTTTGGCAAGTAGTGTTGGTCGGTTATGCGATTTTAGGTTTAGGTAGCGCCAATATTGTACCGCTAATGTTTTCCCGTGCAGGACGTCAAAAAACTTTGGCTTCACATGTGGCATTGTCTTATGTATCAGTATTTGCCTATACAGGTTCATTGATTGGACCGGCATTGGTCGGCTTCGGCAGTGAAATCATCGGATTGAGTCTAGTATTTAGCGTCATTGCGATTGGTCTATTGAGTATTGTGATTTTGAATCATCTCACTGCAGACCCAAGCGAAGTACAACAAAGCGAAGAGATTGTGGCTCCTCTTCAAAACGAAACACCAGCTTAATGCTGGTGTTTTTTTACTTAAAAATTTAGGCATGCACACTGAACTGGTTTGAAGCTCCTGCAGCCACCGGACGATAGATCCGCAGGCTTTGTGAGTTTTTCAGGTCAGTGATAAACTGATCACGCCAGCGAATAATATCGAAATTTTTCAAGCCTTGGCTTAAATAACGATAACGCTCTAAACGTTCTGATTTAGACATACGTAGCGCTTTCTTCAAGGCTTTGGCCATACTGTCATGCTCATAAGGATCGACCAGTAAGGCTTCTTTCATTTGTTCAGCAGCACCGGCATATTTAGACAGAATCAAGACACCCGGATCTAAAGGATCTTGTGCAGCAATATATTCCTTGGCGACCAGATTCATGCCGTCCCGGATCGAATTTACCCAACAGATATCAGCTTTGCGATACAGTTGCATTAAGGCTTCATGCCCCAAGGTGTCATAGCTGCAATCGAAGGGTAACCAGTCTGCTGTGCCATGCTGGCTATTAAGTTCATGCACGGCAGATTTAAATTGCGTATACAAGTTCTTATAGGTCTTTACATCCAGTCGGCATGGGCAGGCAATTTGTAATTGCTGGAATTGATTTTTAAACTCCGGCTGATCTTCCAGCAAGCTCTGCAAAGATCCAATTTTCTCCAATAAGCCTTTACTATAATCAATCCGGTCAACTGAAATGATGGTTTTATAAGGCTGCACTGTATCCAGATCAAACGGAAGCTTTTCCAGATGAGTATCTGAGGCCTGATTCTGCAGTTGCACAGGATGCACACCAATCGGATAGCATTTCACATGAATCTTTCGAGATTGATAATTCAGGATTTCATTGTGACGATGCTGCACTTTTAAGGTCTGTTCAAGGAAATTTAGACAATTTTCCTGATCGCGAGAGGTCTGCAAACCAAGTACATCATAGTTGGCCAAATGATGTGCCAGATCGCGATGGGCGGGTAAAGTCTGCCAGAGCCTTAGTTCAGGGAAGGGAATATGCAGGAAAAAGCCAATACGGTTACGCATGCCCAGTTTACGGCAATAATGCGCCACGCTTAAAAAATGATAATCATGGATCCAGATGATGTCATGTGGAGATGCTACCTGTTTCAGGTGCTTGGCAAAACGCAAATTGACATCCTGATAGATTTTAAAATCCTGCGACTGATAATCCACAAGCTGATGCTGGTCGTGCATTAGCGGCCACAACGCATTGTTGGCAAAACCACAATAAAAACCTTGATATTGGGATTCAGTCAATGGACTCGTGTGATATTCAACATTTTGATGCTTCAGGATTTGAAACTTCTGCTCTTTCGTCTGGTCAACTCGGGATCCATTCCAGCCAACCCAGATACCGCCTATATCCTGCAAAGCATCCTGCAATGCCACCGCTAATCCACCTGCCTGGGTATTATCTGACTTAGGTAGATTTACACGATTTGATAACACTATGAGTTTCGACATGTAATTTCTCCAATAATAATTGTTGTTGTGCTTTCAATATTTCTAAAAATTCCGCTAGAAAAGCCTGTACTTGAGTCACGTTTTCGAGGCGATGTTGTGCCACGGTGTTGCCTGTACCGACTTTGATAGAGCAGCCTTTGAATGTGTTGATGACTTGAAAACCGGCTTCGTCGGTCAGGTCATCTCCGATAAAAATGGGATAATGATCACTTAAGTGATATTGCTGAATGATTTGTTGGATGGCTGAACCTTTATTTGCACCTTTGGGCACCAGTTCAAATACAAACTTTCCAGCTTTAAGTTCAAAATCCTGAAAATGAGCGAGACAATCTAAGGCAAATGCATGCACTTGATGCTCTAAATGGGGATGTTCACGAAAATGCAGGGCGACTGAATAGTCTTTAATTTCTATTCGAGTCTGAGAAATATTATTACTATGTTCCGTAATATAATTTTTTAATAATTCAAATTGTTCAGGATTTAAATCAATTAACTTGCTTAAACGCGATTGATAGCTTAATTCCAGACCGTGAGAACCGGCAATATTCCAGTCAAATGGATAAATAAGTTTTTGGGCTTGTGCGATTGAGCGACCGGTTACTAATACTAGCTGAATATATTGTTGTAACTCTTTTAAGGTATTTAAGATCTCGCTCTTAATTATACTTTTTGCTGGATCTGGGTGGAATTCAGAAATGGTTCCATCAATATCAAGAAATAAAACAAGTTTGTGAGAATAAATAATAGGTTTGAGTTGAGTTAAAATCACTTGAGGTAATATATAAGAAGATGTAGCAAGTGAATTTTCTAGGTCTTGATCTTCTTTTAGAGTCGACATAAATATTACCTAAGCCTCTGAAATGCAATTGATTTTAAAGTTGAAACTACCTGAGTGGTCATTGATCTGATTAAATTTATAACATATTTCATTTAACAGACTGGCATTAAGTGCAGAAACGAAACACTTTTAACAAGTACAGTTACTTTGTAAGATTTAGAAATATTTTGGTAGAAATCCAGTATTTTTAATAAATTTTAAAAATAAATTATGAGTATTTTATATTTTAAGGTTTTCTTGAATTGATTATTTTTCAAGATTTTAAATAATAAGATTTATTATTTAATAGTTATTTTTGAATATGTATTTTGTAACTGATTTTTAAGAAATAGTATTTATTATTAATTTATATTTTATTTTTTTTTAAATATATGGGGAAGATTTGATTTTGAGATATTTATAAATTAGGCATATTTAATAACAAGATTTAAATTAAGTTTATGAAAATTAATAATTTTTGAAATTGACTAGAGGGAATTTCGTATTATCAAATTTTCTTAGGATCAATTGGAGAGCTATACAATTTAAACAGCCTCTTAATTTAGCATCTCAGATTAATTTTTTAATTCTTATTCATAAATTTTATCAGAGGATAAAAAATCGAAGAAAGACGAACTCCAGTTCTATTGCTAAACTCTGAAAATAACTTGAATATTCTTTTTTTGAATCGAAGCGTAGGTGTTAGATGAAGTTGAGCTAAACACAGAGAAGAGATGTAAATGTGGTATTGTAATGACAGAACAGATACAAAAGACGGAAAAACAGATCATCAGTGATCTTACATAGGTCAAAAAACTAAGTGATGTTTCAATTAAAAGAAATTTTTCTACTCAAATGGATAAGCCAATTTAAAAGCAGTAAATGATGACAGAAGAGGAAAGAAATAATTTTTTGAAAAAATAATAAAAGAGCAATCAAAGTGAAGATAAGCTAAGGGCCGTATCATATAAGTAAGTTAAGAAACCAAACTCAGATACAACCCGTCTATTTGCATGAGAGGAAAATACTCAGATTTCTCGCCACACTTCATTTTCGTCTTTTAAAGGAATGGTAAAGTTAAAGTCATCATCATTACTGACCAGAAGACTGGTTGGAGTCTGCATGACCACTTTCAAAACAGTACCTGCTTCAAAAATAATAGGATCGCAGTTTTCTTTTTGTAGAGTCACCGGTTTAAGTAATTCAATTACTGAACTTTCCATAGTTTTTTCCAAAATAAGATTACTTTTCGATAATTAAATCATAGCATGATTTTTGAAAATTTAACTGTTTCTTCAAAAACTGAGAACTTGATCAATGACTTATTCAAATAGGGGAAAGTGCTCTATTTAGATAAAAGATACCTAGAAGACATGCGGTATGCCTGATTTTCATCCTATTCTCGCAGTGCTCAGAAGCATAAGGTTCTTTTACATAAACCCGACAGATAACAGGCATAAAAAAGTCTATTAAAATAACGAAAGGTCAAAAACATTATGATTTTTCTGTTTTTTGATATCGCTCTGCTGAATGATAAAAATAAGTTTCTAGAGACTCGATATCCTTCTATCCTTTTTTACACTAAATTGAAAATTAATGCTTTATAACAGTAAAAATCTAAAATAAGAATAAACTATGCGTCATTTGGATGAACAAGAGACATAAGGAGAACTGGGTCGGCATGTTTAAGTCATTTTTTCCACAACCCGTCTGGTTTTTTAGCAGCCTGATTTTGTGGTTTATCATTAATCTTGTGCTTTGGCATAGTGGCGGATCAGGATGGGGAGTCTATCTGGGTTTTCCTGAAGGTTATTTTGATGAAAAGCTTACAATCGGTATCGGGCGTTTCTGGTCAGCTCAATTCATCTGGTTCTATATTTGGTTTTTCATTGCAACTACGATATTTGCGCTGTTCTGGCAATGGAAAGCCAGACACCCATGGCACCGTTGGTCGGTTTGGGGCTCGGCATTTATTCTGTTTAATATCTGGTTCGGGGTACAGGTCAATGTCGTATTAAACGAATGGTATAGCCCGTTTTATGATCAGATTCAACAAATGCTCACTGAGGGTGGTGGAGATGTTTCATTGCTGTATCAAGGCGCATTAACCTTTATTTATATTGCGATGGTTTATGTCACTTTAGCGGTATTTAACATGTTTTTTGTCAGTCATTATGTCTTCCGCTGGCGTACTGCGATGAATGATTATTACACTGCACATTGGGAGCAGTTACGTCATATTGAAGGTGCATCACAACGTATCCAGGAAGATACCATGCGCTTTGCCAAAACCACAGAACAGTTGAGTGTTTCCTTGATCGAAGCGCTGATGTTGCTGATGGCATTCCTGCCGATCTTGTATCAGCTCTCTAGTCATGTGAAGGTTTTACCAATTGTAGGGGAAATACCGCATGCTTTAATGTGGGCCTCGATCGGCTGGGCGGTATTGGGTACAGTCATTTTGATGGTCGTGGGAATGAAGCTGCCCGGACTGGAGTTCAATAACCAGAAAGTTGAGGCCGCCTATCGTAAAGAGCTAGTCTATGGCGAAGATTATGCTGATCGCGCACATCCGCTGACACTACAAGAATTGTTTAGCCGGGTACGCTGGAATTATTTCCGTTTGTATTTTCACTATGCTTATTTCAACATGGTCCGGATCTGGTACTTGCAGTTGGACAATATTTACGGATTATTTATTCTGTTTCCAAGTATTGCAGCGGGGACAATTACCCTTGGTTTAATGATGCAAATCCTGAATGTGTTCGGCAAAGTGCGGGAATCTTTCCAGTATCTGATTCTGTCTTGGCCGACGATTATTGAACTGATGTCGATCTATAAACGCTTGAAAGCATTTGAATCACATATTGATTAATTTTTTCTCATATTATTATCCTGCTTTATCAGCCAAACAGTTTTAGGTTTGGCTTTTTTTTATGGCGAGTTAGTCTACAAAATCCAATAGAAAATATCGATCTGACCGTTGGTCAGATGACTTGGGTAAATCGTGTCACAACCTCCCAATATTGGGGTATTCAGATATTTTTTTCTTGTCTAGAATCCTAAGGGCCAGCCAAGATGGCGTTTAATTTCCGGTGGTTTGACGTATAAAAATAACAAGTGTACGTTGAGGAAATTATTCTTATGCTGATCTTGTTCAGGCAATGTTATAGCGGATAAAAGGTAAATTTATTACCCATTATAATAAAGGTCTGTAACGTTCCCTGAATAAGCCGCCGAAGAAGGACTCACCGCCTTCTTCGGTTTTTTATGTGTTTTTTCTATCTTTTTCTTGAGTCCTGAATGGAATTGTTTATTATTTGAACTGATTTAAAAATGATAATTGTGTCAATTTTTATCACATGAAGCTTGGCACAACCAGCAAAGTTGAGGCTGATATGTGCCTTTTTACCGTTTAAATATTATATTTATCAATATCTTGTGTTTGTTGTTTTGTACTATTTACGCTATGTTATACGAGATTTTGGGGTTGAGATGTTTGCTGTGAAGCTAAAAGTAATAATTCTAATAATAGGGGCAGCAGGTTTAGCTGGATGTAATAGCGTGAATCGGTTGAAATCAGAGGTTTTACATCCTTTTGCCAGTCCGGAAGAACTGATTGCCAAACGGGCTTTGAATCAACGTGATGGTAGCGCAAAAAATTATGTTTATGTTTGGGGACAAGCACAGAAAAATAACACGACTCAAGCCATGTATCCGCGTTCGATACTGACGCAATATTGTCATGAACAGGGCGGTAAATTTTCCCTGCTTTATAAAAGTACTTTTAGTGCAGTGGCGGATGTTGCCCAGCGTAAACGCCTGAGTGCCAATCGGAGTGTTGTACAGGGTAGTGGTGCCTATCAGTGTCGTATGGATGACCTGACTGAAAGCTGGATTGTCTCGATTGAGCCAACTTCTGAACGACAAGTTGATAAAACTAGCCAGACGCGTAGTGTTCGACTACTCACCCAGGCCATGAGTCCTTCTCAAGCAAAAAACTTTTATCGTCCAACTAAAGCCAGGGTTGCTTTGGAGCAAACCAAACCTGCATCGATAAAAACCACGACTCCTCCTAAGACTCCTGCCGTAAAGACGACGAATGAACTGAAGGAATCAGCACGTAAAGAGCTGGATAAGAAAGAATTAGAGCGAAAGGAATTAGAAAGAAAAGAGTTAGAGAAAAAAGAAGCAGAGAAAAAGCAGCTAGCAGCATCAGCTCGAGCTACGGTAGCAGAAACACCGCAACAAAATCAGATGAAGATTTATGTGGCAGCGCGACGTGATATTAATAGCGGCAAGAATCTGAATAATGCCTGTAACAACGCCCAGCGTGCCTATAACTATGGCAAATTGCAGGGCACAGAGGGAACACGTGTCTATACTGAATCAGGGATGTTGGTTGCACGCTGTCTGAACAGTATTCCGGTCTATGCCAGCCGTTTCCCGAATGCTAAAGCCCAATCCAAGCGGATTTTGCAGAATTTAGCCAATAATTATAATCATGCCGGAGCCAAGAATCTTTTGAGGCAGTTAAAATAAGCGCGGGATCAAAAGACTTAATCCAAAATCCGTATGATCCTTTTGACGATCGAGAAGATAGGCGCAAAAATCTGCTCGATCCGACGGGAGAGAGCAGAAGAAAGCCGGCTTGGTTTAGTGGGGAGATCACGTGACCCGAGAATCTCCTTGCGTGATGTCGGATGGATGAATAAAAATACGATCAAGACGAAAAAAAGGACAAGTCCCCACAGTATGATGCTGTGAAATATGTTGGTATTCATAATTATAAGTTTTTATTTTTATTGTTTTAGTCTAAATCATAGCGCTAAGTTTGACTGATCAATATCCTGATCTGATGAATAGCAATATGGAGATCAGAATGATCATCTGAGTGTTGTAAATCTGGGTCAGGTTTTACAGAGTTCTATCAGTTTATAGCCCTGTTCCATGCTACAACTAACTGGTTTCATATCATTGGCCGTACATCGAAGAACAGGAAATTATGATGGTGCATAGATCTTTCACAAAGCTTCGTACATTTTTAATAAGTGCAACATTATTAGGTACAACTCAGATGGCAATAGCCAGCCCGACAGTCAACCAGCTCAGTGACTGTTTAATGAAATCTACTACAGCCACGGATAAAACCACCGTCTTGCAATGGACCTTTGTGGCATTGGGCAATCATCCGGACTTAAAGGCTTTGAGTAACGTGACCGCAACTCAAAAGGAAGTATTAGACAAGAATCTGGCGACGGTGTTGCAGCGCATTTTAGTGGAGCAATGTTCAGCACAGACTAAAGCGGTGATTCAGGCTGAAGGTTTGCCGGCGGTGGGCGATAGTTTTCAGGCATTAGGTAGAGCTACAGGCGATGAAATTTTAAAGAATCCTGAAATTAATAATCAGCTCAAAGGTGTGCTGCGTTATATCGATTTGAATCGTGTGGCACAGACTTTTTTGACACCGGATTTGTTGAATAAGTTGGGATTATAAGGCGATAAGTCATGAGGCTTTATTTAAAGATGCCTGCAATAAGTTTAATTAGCCAGTAAATGGGATAGAAAATAACTTCGATTCCATTGACTAATCCTAGTCCTCGCTGCTTTCTGCGAGGTTCAGGCTGCATTTCGGATAGTCGTTTACGGCATTTTGGAATCAATAGCAAAATGATGATGACCAGTGCAAATAAGCCAATCGCAGTTTGAATGATGGCGAGTAAAAGTTCAGGTGTCATTTTTGTTTTTCTTTGATATTTTTGATTTTATAGCATGTTTTAAATCCTCTCCCTAGCCCTCTCCTTTATAAAAGGAGAGGGAACACCGCGTATCCAATTAATCACATGACAAAGTCTCCCTTTTCTAAAGGGAGGTTTAGAGGGATTCTAGAAGTAGCGCATAAAGAAGGGTACTCCCCCCTTTTTTTGTTTCTTTTTAAAAATAGAGGGAATTAAACAGGTATTAAATTCTATATTTAAGTAGTTATAATAGTTCCTAAAGAATCTAGAGTAGTAGGAATTCCAATAACTTTTAATATATCATTGAGGCTAAAAGGAATGATTCCTTCTGATGCTAAAAAATATAATATTCTTGGATGATAGAGCATATAAAATTCATTATTATTTTTCTGTTCTATAATAAGTATGTATTGTGCAGAATTGTACTTTGAATTTATTTTAAGTAAAAAGTAATTCTTATCGTCAGAAGTTGTCTCTAGTAGTACATTACTATTCGTATAAATAGGGTAACTATCAGGATGAATGCTTGATTCAAATATAGAATATTCATCATGATCATCTTTATTAAGAATAGAACCATCAGGAACGTACCAACTATGGAAATGACACTTAGGTAGCATTTTTTTATTAGATGAATCTAGAAGTTCAGAAATAATAGTTTCTCTTTGAGAATAGCCAATATTACCATCATAAGATTTGATATCTAATGGGATTTTTACCTGTTTATATAGTTGATGTATGAAATTTTTATTAATTGGATTGTTACTTTCATCCAAAAGTATATGATATTTTTTATCTATGTTAAATTCGCTGAAATACTCAATATATACGTCTAATGGTAATAGAAGTAAAAGCCTGCCTAGCCAAGTATCTTTGTAAAGTTTGTCATTTATAATTAAGAAATGATGGTTTTTGCTAGTGATTAATAATACTAAACCATCTTGATCATTTTTCAAAAATTGAAATTGTTCACCATATACATAAATTTTTTTCTCATTTCTAATAGAAGATATATGAGTATCTATTTCTTTATCACCATCTTCGGGAGAATTTAAATATTTCCTATTCTTTTTTTTGATATCTTTTTGAAATGGGGACCTTAAGAAAGGCTGTAGTTTATCGTATTTTATATGTTGGAATTTTCTTAGAAGCCAATCGGAAATAGCTAAATTTTCTATATCAGTGATTTCTGTTGTTATATGGAATTTAAAAAATGAATCTGAAACAATTGTTAAAATTTGATGTTCTTCAATTTTATATAAAATTATCTTAAATGATTCTTGTAATAAATTAAAATTATCATTTTTACTAGTCGTATATTCCTCAAGTAAATTAAATTCATTTATTAGTTTGAAAAAGGCTTCTTGATCTTTTTCTAAATAATAAAATATTTTTAGAATACTATTAGCTGTATATACCTCTGTATTATTTCCAAAAAATACTAAGACAAAAGGATTCAGATTATCATTAGTTGTAAAAATTTTGATATTTGATTTATTGGTTTTTATTTCTTTAAATAATTCGCCATTGAATTTGATTGGAGAAAAATAACGTTTATCAAAAAAGTAATAATCTATCATTCTTGAATTTTCCTATAATAATTTTGAAAAAACCCCACATTAAGCGAGGTTTTTATCTCATGAAAACAAATGATTAGTCAATAAATCAACCAATCAATTTCTTCATCAATTCATTTACTTGCGCAGGGTTAGCTTTACCCTTAGACGCTTTCATGACTTGACCAACAAGACCGTTGAAAGCTTTCTCTTTACCAGATTTATACTCTTCAACCATCTTCTCATTGGCAGCAAGCACGTCCTTAATAATCGCTTCAATCGCGCCTGTATCAGTTTCCTGTTTCAAGCCTTTTTCCGCAATAATCTCGTCCGCAGTTTTGCCTTCGTCCCACATAAAGCCGAACACTTGTTTTGCAATCTTACCGCTAATGGTGTTGTCCACAATACGCGCGATCATACCGCCAAGTTTCTCAGCAGATACAGGAGAATCAGCCAAATCTAGGCCTGCTCTATTTAAAGCCCCTGAGAATTCACCCATCACCCAGTTTGCAGCAATCTTACCTTGCGCAGCGCCACCAGCAGCTTTCACTACTTCTTCGTAGAACTCTGACATTTCACGAGTCAATGTAAGAACGTGAGCATCGTACTCAGTCACACCAAAGTCAGCCACGAAACGCGCACGACGTGCAGCAGGAAGCTCAGGCATGGTTGCTTTAATTGCTTCGATTTGCTCATCAGCAATTACCACAGGCAACAAGTCTGGGTCAGGGAAGTAGCGGTAATCGTTCGCTTCTTCTTTCGAACGCATTGAGCGCGTTTCCATTTTCACAGGGTCGAATAAACGTGTTTCCTGATCGATGGTGCCATCCCATTCCAGAATTTCCATTTGACGTTCAATTTCAACATTGATCGCTTGTTCAATGAAACGGAATGAGTTCAGGTTTTTCAATTCACAACGTGTACCGAAGGGTTGACCCGGACGACGTAAAGACACGTTACAGTCACAACGGAATGAACCTTCCGCCATGTTACCGTCAGAAATGCCTAACCAGCGTACCAGGGTGTGAATTGCCTTGATGTAAGCAACCGCTTCTTCAACCGAACGCATATCCGGTTCAGAAACGATTTCAAGCAGCGGCGTACCGGCACGGTTCAAGTCGATACCTGACATGCCTTCGAACTGGTCATGAATCGATTTACCTGCATCTTCCTCAAGGTGCGCACGCGTTACGCCAATGCGTTTAACGGTGCCATCTTCAAGCTGGATGTCTATATGACCCAAGCCCACAATCGGGTTGTCCATCTGGCTAATCTGGTAGCCTTTTGGAGAGTCTGGATAGAAATAGTTTTTACGTGCAAATACAGACGCCTGATCGATATACGCATCAATCCCTAAACCAAAGCGAATCGCAAGATCAACCACTTCCTTGTTCAATACTGGCAATACGCCCGGCATCGCCAAATCAACCAGGCTGGCTTGCGTATTTGGATCATTACCGAAAACAGTCGATGAACCTGAGAAAATTTTGGTATTGGTGGCAAGCTGAGTATGAATCTCGATACCAATAACCACTTCCCAACCATCAATCAGGTTGGATTTCGGTTTAGCCGATTTTTGAGCTTGAGCCATTATGCGTTCTCCTCAGCAATTGCAGCGCGTTTTGTATGCCAATCTGTTGCTTGTTGATACTGATGTACCACAGACAACAACTGAGATTCTGACCAGTAATTGCCAATCAGCTGTAAGCCAACTGGTAAGTTGTTTTGGTCAAAACCGACAGGCGCGTTAATCGCAGGAAGACCTGCCAGGTTGACTGCAAGCGTATAAATATCACCCAGGTACATTTCAACTGGTGTCAGATCCGCACCGATTTTATAGGCTGTGGTTGGCGCAGATGGTGCAGCAATCACATCAACCGATTCAAATGCTTTGAGGAAATCTTGTTGGATCAGGCGACGTACTTTTTGTGCTTTCACATAATAAGCATCGTAGTATCCAGCGGATAACGCATAGGTACCAATCAGGATACGACGCTGAACTTCTGCACCAAAACCTTCTGAACGTGAACTTTTGTACAGGTCCATCAGGTCCACCGGGTTTTCTGCGCGGTAGCCATAACGCACGCCGTCATAACGTGACAGGTTAGATGATGCTTCCGCAGGCGCGATCAGGTAGTAAGTCGGAACATAGCTTTCCGTCATGTCGAGGTCGATCTCAACCAGCGTAGCACCCATGTCTTCTAACTTTTTAAGTGATTCTTCAACACGCGCTTTCACGTCTTCTGCCAAACCAGCAACATTAAAGTACTGTTTGGGAATGCCGATGCGTAAACCTTTGACTGGTGTAGCGTTCAGGTTCGCCACATAATTATCGACGGCTTGATCCATTGAAGTGGAATCTTTGGCATCATGACCGGCCATGACATTCATCAGATAGGCACAGTCTTCAGCCGAACGTGCCATTGGGCCGCCCTGGTCTAGTGATGATGCATAGGCAATCATACCGAAACGCGATACACGGCCATAGGTCGGTTTTAAGCCTGTAAGGCCACAGAATGACGCAGGTTGACGGATTGAGCCACCAGTATCGGTACCGGTTGCAAAGGGTGCCAGGTCAGCCGCTACGGCTGCTGCCGAACCACCTGAAGAACCGCCAGGTACATGGCCCAGGTTCCAGGGGTTAGCCGTTGCGCCATAATAGGAATTTTCAGAGGTCGAACCCATGGCGAATTCGTCCATGTTCACTTTACCCAAAGTGACCAGACCCGCAGCTTTGCCTTTCGCGACAACGGTCGCGTCGTAAGGAGAGATAAAATTGTCCAGCATTTTAGAACCGGCAGTGGTCTTGATGCCCTGGGTACAAAAAATGTCTTTATGCGCGATTGGTACGCCTGTTAACACATTTGCACCACCTGCCTTACGCAGTGTGTCAGCCGCATCGGCTTCTGCCAATGCCAATTCAGGCGTAACGGTTACATATGATTTTACCTGAGCATCAATTTTTGCAATGCGCTTTAAATAATGTTCAGTCAATTCGCGAGATGAAAACTGGGCATTTGCCAGACCTTCACTGAGTTCACGAATGGATAAGCGATGTAAATCTGTCATGAGAAATAATTCTTTACGTTTAATTTAATAAAAAGAATGAACTGGGTAGTAATTACTCAATCACGCGCGGTACGAGGTACAAGCCATCCTGAATAGCTGGTGCAACTGCTTGGTATTGCTCACGATGATTGGTTTCGGTGACCACATCATCACGTAACGGCTGAGGGTGGTCGAAAGGGCTTTTTAGGGGTTCAACACCGTCGGTATTGATGCCTTTCAGGGTTTCCATCATGCCTAAAATTTTATTTAAACTTTGAGCATATTCAGCAGATTGCGTATCATTGAGAGATAACCTTGCAAGGTGGGCAATGGCTGAAACTGTTTCTGCACTTAAATCTGCAGAATGCTGTGCATCCGATGTAGACATAATATTACCTAATCAGTATTAAAAAAATTCAAATTATCATGCGTTATGATAAGCGATTGACTTGTCCAAATCATCACATTTAGTTAAAGTTGCCACCTTGCGTCCATATAAAGTTTAACTGAGAACGTCCCCGTGATTCTAAAACGACTAATAGGCTTGTTTTCGCCCGATCTTGCCATTGATTTAGGTACAGCAAATACACTTATTTATGCGCCAGGACGAGGCATTATATTAAATGAACCGACGGTTGTAGCCATCCGTCATAGTGGTTCACATAAAATTGTTGCCGCTGTAGGTCTTGAAGCGAAACAAATGCTAGGTCGTACCCCAGCCAATATCTCAGCGATCCGTCCGATGAAAGACGGTGTGATTGCGGATTTTGAAGTCACTGAGACCATGCTGAATCAGTTCATTCGCAAAGTACATGAAAACCGTTTATTTACTCCGGCACCACGTGTCGTGGTTTGCGTGCCATGTAAATCTACCCTGGTTGAACGTCGTGCCATTCGTGAAGCCGTGTTTAATGCGGGCGCACGTGATGTACGTTTAATCGAAGAGCCAATGGCAGCAGCGATTGGTGCAGGTATGCCAGTTGAGCAGGCGTGTGGTTCAATGGTTGTCGATGTTGGTGGTGGTACCACTGAAATTGCAATCATTTCCCTGCAGGGTTGTGTTTATGCAGATTCTTTACGTATCGGCGGTGATGTCTTTGATGAACAGATCATTAACTATGTGCGTAAGGCGCATGGCTGTGTGATCGGTGAAACTACAGCTGAAGTGATCAAAAAAGAAGTAGGTATGGCATTGCCTGATGAAGGTGCTAAACCACTCGAAATTGAAGTTCGTGGCCGTAACCTCGCAGAAGGTGTGCCTCGTGCGATTGTGGTCAATTCAGACGAAGTGACCCAAGCAATTTCTGATCCATTGCAAAACATCGTGTCTGCGGTGAAATCTGCTTTAGAACACACACCTCCTGAGCTTTCTTCGGACATTGCTGAACGCGGTATCGTGTTAACCGGTGGTGGTGCATTGCTACGTAACCTGGACAAGCTGCTTGCCAAAGAAACTGGTCTGCCAGTCGTGGTTGCAGAAGATCCACTATCATGCGTGACTCGTGGTGGCGGCAAGGTACTCGAATTTTTCGACAACCCAAATCATGACATGTTATTCGTAGGCTAAGAAAAGGATTCGGCGGGTGCAAGCACATCTGTTTTCTCGACAACCGCCATCTTTTCGCTCTTTTATCATTGCATTGGTAACATGCCTGGTGGTGCTTTTCTTTGATTGGCGCATGCCGCATGTTGTTCAACCTGCAAGGGATGTCCTGTACGCTGCTTATAATCCTATTTATGCGGTGGCCAGCTATCCGGTATTGTCGCGAGAGTGGTTGAATCAACAAACCAAGTCTGAAGCTCAGTTGCGTCGGGAAAATACCGCGATGCAGGCCGAGCTGTTACAGGCACAGGTTCGCTTACAAAAAATCTCTGAACTTTCTGCTGAAAATACCCGTTTGCGCGGTCTATTGGACACACCGTTGATCATTGACGGGCGTATTGAAATTGCCGAAGTGATTGGTACCGATGCCGATCCATTACGGCATATTATCGTGATCAACCGGGGTTCGAATAATGAGCTGAAAGTCGGGCAAACGGTACTGGATGATAAGGGTATCATGGGGCAGATTATTAATGTCTATCCGCATAGTAGCCGGGTTATGCTTTTGTCTGATAAAGAACATTCACTGTCAGTGCGCCTGGAACATACCGGTATGCGTGCCATTGTCTCGGGTACGGGTGATCTGGGACGTTTAAAAATGGAATATGTACCGACCAGTGCCAATATCAAGGTCGGTGAAAAAGTTTATAGTTCGGGCTTGGGACAACATTTCCCGGCAGGTTATCTGGTGGGGCAGGTGTCTAAAGTACAACGGCATAATTCCGGTGAATTTGCCCAGATTGATGTGACGCCTGCAGCTCAACTCGCCGGTGGACATCATGTGGTGGTGTTATTTTCCGATTCATTAGCGATGGAGCAACCGCATGTCAATCGCTAAGATGAAATCCAGAAAGCATCGTGATCCTTTAATGGCCATTGTCATTTCGGTGATTGTGGCTTCCATTTTAATGGTCTATCCACTTTCCTATAATCTTTCGGGTTGGCGTCCGCTTTTTATGCTGATGATCATGCTCTTCTGGGTGTTGTGTCAGCCGACCTGGTGCGGGATCTGGTTTGCCTTTGGAACCGGTATTTTTATTGATCTGCTGCTGGATGCACCTTTGGGTCTGAATGCGCTGAGCTTTATCATTATTGCCTTTTTAGCCCGCTTTCTGACCCGTGAGCGCCGTATCCTGACCTTTAATAATCTTTGGGTAATTATGGGGTTGGCGATTGTTGCATATCTGCTGATGATCTTTTTTACCCAGATTATGGCTGGTGTGCAATTTTCTTATGCACGGCACTGGATTCCGATGATTACCAGTATTCTGGTTTGGCCTGCTATTTATTATGTGCTAAAAAAATGGCGCATATAATTCTGGCTTCTAGCTCACCGCGACGTCGCGAGTTATTGCAACAACTCGGGCTGAGCTTCGATATTTACAGTCCCGAGATTGACGAATCTGTACAAGCAGGCGAGTCGGTCGCAGCCTATGTTGAACGTCTGGCACGAGCCAAAGCAGATGCCGTGGCTGAGCGTTATCCAGATGCCATCATCATCGCTGCCGATACCAGCCTGGGGGTGGATCAGGAGATTTTGGGCAAACCTGAATCCAAACAACATGCGATTGAAATGTGGACAAAAATCTCCGGTCGGTGGCATGATGTCTATAGCGGTGTCTGTGTTCGTACAAAGCATGAAAAATACAGTATAGTGGTACGCACACAGGTCGAATTTCAAATCCTGAACGTCGCAGATATGGAAAGTTACTGGGCGACAGGTGAGCCACTGGGTAAAGCCGGGGCTTATGCGATTCAAGGAATTGCAGCACGTTATATTCCAAAAATACAGGGCAGTTATTCCAATGTGGTCGGCTTGCCTTTATATGAGACAGTACAGTTATTACAGACGGTTAAGGCACTAAATTAACTGCTGAAAAGAATTCTTATAATGTTTTGAGTGTAGTTATGTCTGACGAGTTGTTGATTAACGTCACGCCGATGGAATGTCGGGTTGCGTTAATTGAAAACGGCACGGTCAATGAACTGTTTGTCGAGCGTACGGCCAAGCGTGGCCTGGTAGGGAATGTCTATAAAGGAAAAGTGGTGCGGGTCTTACCCGGCATGCAGGCTGCCTTTGTGGATATCGGACTTTCTCGCACTGCGTTTTTGCATATCAATGATATGGTCTGGCCTCGCAATCAACCGACCCCGAATGTCTTTGAACTGCTTCAACCGGGACAAGTCCTCACGGTTCAGGTGATGAAAGATATGCTCGGTACCAAAGGCGCACGCCTGTCTACCGATCTGTCGATTCCTTCGCGTTATTTGGTGCTGATGCCATATGGCAATCATATCGGCGTATCGCAACGGATTGAATCCGAGGAAGAGCGCAATCGCTTGCGTTCACTTATTGAGCGGATTCAGGCAGAACATAAGCTGCCAGGTTCAGTGATTGTCCGTACTGCGGCAGAAGGGATTGAAGAAGAAGCCATTGCACAGGATATGGCTTATCTTGCCAAACTCTGGGAATACATCCAGCGCAAGCAAAAGATTATTGCGGTACCGTCTTTGATCTTTGAAGAATTGCCTTTGCCGCAACGGGTGATTCGTGATCTGGCCAATGAAGAAACCGCCAAAATTTACGTAGATTCGCGTGAAATTCATGCCAAGTTGCAGGAATTTGTCGAAGAATTTGTCCCGAACATGAAAGAGCGTTTGCTGCATTATCCGGGTGAACGGCCAATTTTCGACTTGTATAATGTTGAGGAAGATCTGCAAAAGGCATTGCAAACTCGTGTCGCATTGAAGTCCGGCGGTTATCTGATGATTGACCAGACTGAAGCCATGGCCACAATTGATGTCAATACCGGTTCTTACGTCGGTGGCCGTTCGCTGGAAGATACAGTTTTTAAAACCAATATGGAAGCAACTGATGTCATCGCACGTCAGTTACGGCTGCGCAATCTGGGCGGAATTATTATCATTGATTTCATTGATATGCAGGAAGCGCAGCATCGTGAAGAAGTGATGAAACAGTTTGAGCGCATGCTGGAACGTGACCACGCCAAAACCAAGATTACTCAGGTGTCGGAACTGGGCTTGGTGGAAATGACGCGGAAACGGACCCGTGAATCACTGGAACATCTGCTCTGTGAATCTTGTCCGACCTGTCAGGGACGTGGTTATGTCAAAACAGCAGAGTCAGTATGTTACGAAATATTCAGGGAAATTCTGCGTTATGCCCGTGCTTATGAGTCACAGAGTGGCTTTACTGTCGTCGCGCATCCGGCTGTCATTGATCGATTATTGACGGCAGAAGCGCCTGCAGTCGCTGATCTAGAACATTTCATTAATCGCGTGATTAAGTTCCAGGTGGAAAATCTGTATACGCAAGAGCAATACGATATCATTCTCAGCTGAAATTGTAACAGAATATCGTTAAACACTTGTTACATCTGAAATTTTACAACAGGGCCTTTATTTACAATACTAGATGCATGAATTAGCCAAAGCCGTTTCTCCCAGTTTCAGGCTTAGCAAAAAGGAGTGTGTGATGAGTATGAGTAAAGCAGTAATCCATAAAGGCCTAAAACACGTATTAGAACCAAAGACTGTACATGCGGGATATATCGTTGATGAGCGCGGTAATGAAGTTCAAATTACCGCGAGCATGATCCGTAACGTCTGCCATCAATTATTACAACAGTGCCGTACTATTAAAAGCTGATTGCATTTGTGCATTGTTTCTAACTTGTCAAAAAATGATTTGGATAGACATTTAAATCGAGAGGTCATCCAAAAGTTCTAAAATAATTTAAAAAGATTTCAAAAATAAAGGAAAGGGACCAGATCGGTCCCTTTATTCTGTGCTCAAAGACTGGCAAAAATGATCAACACCTTTGATAATCCATCTCTTTTATTTATTCATCTGCTGCTAGCTTACCGCCCGTAACTTTGGGACAGGTTCGCCATCTACAATAAGTTCAAAACGTTGAATTTCTTCTTCCAGATGCGTCAGCAAGTTTTGCATTTTCGGCAGGGCATTACGGCATGCTGTCAAGCCGACTTCCAGTTTGTCTAAATAGCTGGTCATGGTGATATTCAAGGCCTGACCATCCAATACGATAGAAGCTGGATAAAGTGCTTCAAGACGTGCACCATTCCAGTAAAGCGGCTCTTGTGGTCCAGGTACATTGGAAATAATGACGTTAAAAGCCTGACGTGTCGGCATTAAACCGGATGCAATATTCAGGCCTGCTGCACCATAGACAAAGGCACTATAGTTCAAAATCTGGTTGGCATTCATGCGTTTGAAGCGTTCTTTGGCACTCAACACACTGCGGCGTACGATCTTGAGACGTTCCAGCGGATCTTCTTTATGCGTGCCCAGATTGGCCAGAATCATGGTAATACGGTTGGATACATCCGAGTCATCACTGCGAACCGAAGCTGGAACCATGGCAATTAACGGTTTTTTCGGCAGGGCATTTTGCGATAATAAATATTCACGTAATGCACCTGAACAAATGGCCAGGACGATATCATTAATGGTCACGCCCAATGCCTTGGAAATATGACGTAAACGTGAAAATTCGAAAGACTGGGCTGCAAAGCGACGCGAAGCACTGACACGTTGATTCAGAATACTGCTTGGCGCCTGAAAGCTGGATACATAATCCGGATTGCGTCCCATATCTTTCATGACGGTTTGCGACAGTTCATAAGCAACTCGTGGCGCACATTCTAGCTGTCCTTTAATGGTTTGCAGGACATTTTTAAAGCCATTCACTTTGGGAGCTTTTAGACGTTTAGCACGCGGTCCTTCCACACACCATGGTGGTACTATACTCTTGGCATTTGGGTCATGTGAAAGTGACTTTTCGACCAGACGCATGCCAGCGATTCCATCCACCATGGCATGGTGAATTTTAAAATACATGGCAAAACGATTACCTTCAATCCCTTCAATGATATGACAGGTCCATAAAGGTTTGGCGCGATCAATCAGGGCACTATGTTCTTGAGAAATATAGGTCAGCAATTCCCGGATACGGCCCGGTTTAGGCAGGGCAATATGACGAAAATGATGATCTAAATCAAATTCCTGGTCTTCATCCCAAAACAGGCCGTTTAAATAATTGTTAAAAGGTGGGATTGGAGAGCATTTCGAATTTTGGATATCCGTGACTAGATCCTGAATAAAGGAAGCTGGCGCATTGTCGGGAATTTGGAATAAAAATAGCCCACCTACATGCATAGGCTGCTGCCGTTTCTCTAAAGTTAAGAAAATAAAATCAATTGGATGTAATGGACGCATAGCGTGGATTGCCTCACTGCACTCTCTATGGCTTTTTTGCTAAAAAGCCTTGTTTAGAATTATTACTTTAGTTTTTAAAGTATATCTTTTTTAGCATATAAATGAACTGCTTTATCTTGTCTCAACTGTGAAAAATTGGCTATTGACAAAAACAAAATATCTTCCTAAGTTTATGAAATGTGAAAATTTTAGTTTTAAAATAGTTTTCTAAAAATAGTATTTACTAGGCGAAGTGGAGTGTAACTTAATAATTATGTGTTATTAGCAGAATAGCATTGTGTTCAATTTTACATTTTATGCAAATAAATCAATTAGCTAAAATTTTATAAATTCTTTAATTAAAATAATATTATCCCGATAAAAGGTAATTTATATCTTGTCACTAAATGTAAAATTATCAATTAAAAAGACTATCTTTATTAAAAAATAGCCTTTCAGTAAATAGGAAGGATAAAACTTAACTTTATTTTTTTAAATTGCCGGCATGCAGGCCACATTCTTTATGCGTAGCTTCTTCCCACCACCAGCGGCCTTCACGTTCATGCTGATTTGGCAGCACAGGGCGGGTGCAAGGTTCACAGCCAATTGAAACGAAACCTTTCTCATGCAGGGCATTATAAGGGACTTCCATCATACGGATATAACTCCAGACATCCGCACTGGACCAGTTGGCTAGAGGATTATACTTGATCAGCTGCTTTCCGGGACCGGAAAAACCTGGATCGGCCTGAACCACAGGAATTTCATTGCGTGTACCCGGACTTTGATCTTTGCGCTGACCGGTAATCCAGCCATCCAGCGTGGCCAGTTTTTTACGTAGCGGTTGAACCTTGCGTATACCGCAACATTCCTGATGGCCATCTTCAAAGAAACTGAATAGACCCTTGGTGGTTACTAAATTCTGTAGCGCATCTGTTTCAGGGAAGCAGATTTCAATTTCGATGTTGTAATGCTTACGCACACGTTCAATAAATTGATACGTCTCTGCATGTAGACGGCCAGTATCCAGACTGAATACCCGGAACGGTTTACCGAGATGCGATGCCATATCAATCAATACAACATCTTCAGCACCAGAAAATGAAATCGCAATTTCACCTTGCTGGCTCAGTGCAAGTGCCAAAATTTCATTGGGCGATTTATCTGCATATTCAGATGCAAGCGCATCAATACGATCAATAGTAGGAATGATGGTCATGAGAGTCCTGGCGATATAGGCTTGGAAAGGACATGGCCTATATTAATTAATTTCACATCTATTTTAATAGAATTGATTTAATTGACTTATCACTAAAAAATAAATACTTATGAAAAAAATAGATTTAAAAAAGTACAGTGCAAAATCTGTTTCTTCAGCTATGATAGTGCAAAATTTTTTCAATACAACTTAGAGGGAATGTTCATGGAAGTCGTATGTCTAGATTTAGAAGGCGTGTTGGTTCCAGAAATCTGGATTAACTTTGCAAAAAAAACCGGTATTAAAGAGCTTGAAGCGACGACTCGTGACATTCCTGACTATGATGTACTGATGACCCAACGTCTGAATATTTTAAAACAGCACGGTTTAGGCTTGAACGATATTCAGGAAGTGATTGCAGAAATGGGTCCTTTTCCGGGAGCAAAAGAATTTGTGAAATGGGTGAGCACACATTTTCAATTGATTATTCTTTCAGATACCTTCTATGAATTTGCACATCCACTGATGAAACAACTGGATTGGCCAACTATTTTCTGCCATAAACTGGAAACAGATGAAGCAGGCATGATCTCTGCTTATAAACTTCGTCAGCCGGACCAAAAACGTCAAGCAGTAAAGGCATTACATGGCTTGAACTTCCGTGTGATTGCAGCAGGGGATTCTTATAACGATACCACGATGCTAGGTGAAGCAGACCACGGTTTCTTGTTTGATGCGCCTGAAAATGTGATTGCTGAATTCCCGCAATTTCCACCAATTCATGGTTATGAAGCGTTAAAAGAAGCCATTCGTAATGCTTCAGTGCGTGATATTCCTGCTTAATTAGATGCTTTAAGCAAAAGAGAAGGGCGCTTATAGCGCCCTTTCTTGTTTAATGCTAATTTTTAACGTAATTAGAAACGGTAACCAATTTTCATACCATAACCAATTGCATGATTGTCTTCAAAATCT
Source organism: Acinetobacter sp. (assembly GCF_049284435.1). Classification (GTDB taxonomy): domain Bacteria; phylum Pseudomonadota; class Gammaproteobacteria; order Pseudomonadales; family Moraxellaceae; genus Acinetobacter. Next base: position 44,219 of record NZ_JBAPXX010000106.1, read on the forward strand.
CCTACTGGAGTACCACCGGTTTGAGCGGTTGCATCGCCTAACCAGAAGTATTTTACACCGGCCTGAATGAAGTAGTTCTCAGCAGGGCTATATTGGCCACCTAGGCCAACATTCCAGTAACCTTCTGTTGGACCAAGTGTTGTTACAGGGTTGCCTGCACCAGAATCCCAACCAATCGCTGCAGTACCTGCCCATTTACTGTTGAATTTGTGTGAAAGGCCAGTGGTAATTGAGTATTGGTCATCTGAATAATCAATCAGATTTTGTTTTGCTCCCAATGCAGCAGTAGTTTGAGCTAGGAATGAAGGTGTTACTGCAAATTGATCCCAATGTACCCAACGAAGATTTGCAAAGGCCAAAGTATTTTGAGCAATACCTGATTGTAAATCTAAATTTACTGATTGTGGAGTAATAGCTTCTAGTTCATCAATATAAGCAAAACCCGGAATTAAATTATATGTTTCTTTAGATTTAGCATTATGTTTAATCTCAGAACGATATGTAACAGCAGCTTTTAAAGCAATTTCAGGAATCTGGTAAGCAAACCCAGCTAACCAACCGTAAGCTTCTTCTTGCTCTACGTTAATATTATAGCCACTTAAAGTTCCTGCAGGAGGTTTTGCATATGCTGCACCGCGTAATTTAATTTCAGCCTCAACAGTTTGCCAA